>JAEWYJ010000140.1 GCA_023395695.1 Bacillota bacterium
AACGGCGTTTTATTGGTGAATACCGCCCCTGCATCCCCAATACGCTCTAAAATTAAAGCCGCATCCTCAGGGCTGCTGGTGGGGCGGGCGTAAACCGTAACCTCTCCCAGTACTTTTAAGGCGTCCCAGCTTAAATCGCCGGGGTTTAAGGTGTATCCGTCGAGTACGACAATTTTCATGCTTCTTCCTCCTGTCGATATAAAGTTAAATTTTTATTTAACGATATCGGGCGTCCAGCGTCGGGATAATATCTTAATTCCCCAATGCTTCTCTGGCGGCCCGATCTTTTTCGCTGAGCCAGTCAGGATGCTTTTTGAGATTTTGCTTATAGATGTAGGTTGTAAGAATGGGGGTACAAATTGCGGTTGTAATCATGGCCGCCGCCACATACGGTGTTGCTGCGGCCGCCGCAGCCTCCAGCGTCGGGTCCACCGCTGCAATAGCAAGCGGAACGCCCACCGCATTGCCGGCCGTGCTGGAGCATGCCGCACCGGCCACGCCGGTTCCGCCCGTTACCTTGTCAGCAAAAATATTGAGTGCGCCGCCAATACCTACGGTGATAAGCCCCAGTACAATACCCATTGGGCCTGCGGTGAGAATCATACGGAAGTCAAGCCGCGTCCCCATTGCCAATGCCATAAACGGAATCATAATACTGCCGCCGTTGGTAAGGAATTTTCTCATCTCGGGGTCAAGATTACCGAGAAGCATACCAAAAATAATCGGAACAATAACGCCCACCAGTTCCATGAACGGAATCGTTGCAATGCCTGCGGTTCCCACTGCAATCATGGTCAGGAAAGGGCCGTCGTTGATGGACAGAACCGATATGGCGCCTATTTCCTCCTTGGAGCCAAACTCGGCAGTGAGGGCGGCAAACAGTCCGCCGTTGGTATTGGATACTGCTGAAATAATGGCCAACGCCGAGAGACCCAAAAAGCCGTTAGGGCCAAAAAAAGTGTTGACCGCAAGCCCCAGCCCGATAGAAAACAAATATTTGGTCAGGGTTGTGACCCCGCCAATTTTAAGTGCCTTGGGAGCAGATTTGAATGTCATGCCGGCGCCCATACACACAAGAAAAGCACCGATAAAAACATTGTGATTAGTCATGATGGCTGTAACAAAACCACCAATTTTGAACACACCCGGAGCAAATGTATTAATGGTCGCCGATATGAACATAGGAACAATCATCATTCCGCCGGGTACCTTTTCGATTGTCTTTTTAATATTCATTCTAACAAAACCTCCCATTAAGCAAATATTGTCATACAGCCTGCAACAAAAGCTCCGGCGCGCACGGATATTCTGTTGGCCTCATTATAGTGAGGTTTTAATACAATGTCAACAAAAATTTTTAAATAATTTAAATTATTATTGGGCAATAAGACGTTGAATTGTATAAATAATATACATGTACGTACATTTTTTATACGCCTGAAAGATGCTTGTTAAGCGTCACCCGTGTAATGCCCAGCCGCTGAGCGGTTCTGGTTTTGTTAAAGCTTTCTTCCTTGAATGCCCGCAAAACAATACGTTGTGTCATTTCTGCCAGAGTGCCGCAGCACTCGGCAGCACGCACATCTTCATTCGCCACTTGTTCCTCCATTTGCAGATGGTCCATATCCGCCTGCCGGAAAAGACCGTTCTCCGACAGAAGAACCATTTTCTGAACAACATTTTCAAGCTGTCTCACATTGCCCGGCCAACCATAGGCACAAAGGCGCTCAAGCACGCTGGCGTCCGGCCGCAGCAGCGACAAGCCGTATTTTCGGCAATATTTTTTTATAAAAAATTCGACCAGCAGCGGTACATCCTCTACCCGCTCGCGCAGGGGCGGAATATTGATATTCAACACACTGATGCGGTAATACAAATCCTCGCGGAACTTTTTTTCGCTTACTGCGTTAAACAGAATCTTATTAGAAGCCGCAATAATGCGCACATTGACCGGCACAATACTGTCTCCGCCCATGCGCATAACCTCGCGTTCCTGCAGCACCCTTAATATTTTTGATTGAATTGCCAAGTCCAGCTCGGCAATCTCGTCGAGAAACAGCGTACCATTGTGCGCAATTTCAAACACGCCTTTCTTCCCACCTTTTTTCGCACCGGCAAACGCCCCGTCCACATATCCAAAAAGGGTATTCTCCAGCTGCTCGGCCGGCAGCGTTGCACAGTTTATCGCAATAACCGGCCCTTTTTTACGCTTGCTGTTATTATGAATGGATTGTGCGAACAGCTCCTTTCCGGTTCCACTTTCCCCGTAAATAAAAACGGTGGAATCCACCGAGGCATATTTTTGGGATAAGCTTACCGTTTCCCGAATTTTAGCGCTTGTCCCAATAATATCTTCAAAATGATGCTTTGCAATCAAGCCCTTCTTGGACAGAGTCCGGCGAATTTTTTGCTCTAATTCCTGAATCTCGGTCACATCCTCACAGGTGATGGCAACGCCCTTACATTCATTTTCCACCCAGATAGGAAAGGTGTTGGCGACTAAATATTTGCCCTGCGCTTTCATAATCTGCTGGGAAGCGCCTTGTCCGCTTTCTAATACCGAGCGCGTATTAATAGCGGGAAGTATCAGATTAATATCGGTGTCAAGCACATCTTGTCTGGCAGTCTGTAGCAGATTTTCTGCAACATGGTTAAACAAAACAATTTTTGCGTATTGATCCGTAACGATAATACCCTCGTCAAGATGCTCCACAATGGCGTTGACACGGGAGTTTTTTTCTCTCTCCTGCAAAATAGCCGCACAAATTTTTTCAGCCTTGTCAATGGCTTCTTCTACCGCCTCTTTACCGGACTTTACAAGTTCCACCGCCAGCCCCTTATGCTTTGCAATGCGCACGGCTACGGTGTCTCCGACCACAATGTCAATATTCATGTCGCAAATCATGTCAACGATTCGTTCAATTTCCTCCTCAAAGGTAAAGGGGAAGTAATAAATTTGCGTCCCCATCACTTCCTCAAGAATTTTAACGCCCGATATGACATTATCTGCGCCGATAACCGCAATCCGACGGTCCTTGTATTTATATACCACACGCAGAATATCATAAGCGCACACCTCGACCTCTACCACAGGAAGCCCAAAGGATTGACGCAACAGGCGGGCCGTACCGCCGCGGCTGATGATCACTTCTTTATCCGTCAAATCGCACATTTGAATATTCTTAACCGCCTCAAAAAGTTCACCGGTGACAATCTCCATTTTATCGCCGCGCTGCCTCATCACTTGACGGGCCATTTCCCGCATTCCGTCATATGTAGCGACAAATAAGATTTTTTTCAGCATCGTCTTTCCCCTCCTGAAATTTATCCGCAAGTGATATCGCATATCCTACAGGTTGTATTTGATTGATATTATAGCATACGTTGCATCAATGATATAAACAATTGGCGGATAAATATATGTACATTTCACCAAAACCAAGAGTACGCTTAAAAAAACGGCTATGATAGCTCCATCATAATAAAAGATAAGATGGTATCAATTGCGCAAATCGAAAAAGGGACATAGCTTGCAGTCTTTGTTAGAATGAAGTTACCACACCACCATTCTAAGAGGAGACCGCAAACTATGTCCGAGAAAATGGTACAAGGAATTAGCCCGTGAGAGCGTGAAAGAAACGCTCAACGGTCTGCCGGAGGCAGAAACACAAAAACCGACCCACGCTGGGCGCTATGAATGCAGCGAAGAGCGGCAGGCTTGCCGAATCGGCACTACCAGCGCAACCTTGCCACCAGTTCCGGAGACGTCACCCTAAGCGTGACTTGTCTGAAAGGCGTCACCTTTGAGACGGCAAACCGATTTGCACAGGATGCTTGATAC
>JAEWYJ010000149.1 GCA_023395695.1 Bacillota bacterium
GTATAAGCCGCTCGTCGGCGGCGCTGCTTTTAAGCGTTGCGTCAGCCTCGCACAGCAGTGCGCATACCGCATAGACGGCGTCGGCGTTAAGCCTTGCGCAGTCGCGGTAGGCGTTTTGGGCGCGCCAGGCAAAGCGGTAAGAAAAGTCGGCCGTTAAATCTGCCGCGGTGCGCCCGCCTGAGCGGGCGGCGCAGGCGCGGGCCAGGTCGCAGAAAGCGCCGCTTAAATTTGCCAAGACCATAATAACCGGCTGACGCAGGCGCATCAGCGTATCCACCTGCGAGAGCACGGCGGGTAAATCGCCGCGGAGCATCAGCTTGGCCAATGCAAACGGATCGGCCAAAAGCGTCCCCGGGCAAACGCGGCGGATCATGCTGCTGTCGATGGAGGCTTTGGTTCCGGCGGCGTAGGCACAGAGCTTATCGCACTCGTTTGAGAGAATACCCATATCGTCGCCGCAGTGCGCCAGTAAAAAAACCGCCGCATCGGTTGAAAGAGTCTGGCCGCGGCCTTTACACCGTGCTATGACAAAACGGCGTAAATCAGCCTCTCCCCGGCGGTCCAGCTTGGCGGCAACACCCGCCTTTTCGGCGGCTGCCAGCAGCTTTTTGGCGCACTTGCCTTTCTTGTCGTCAAAGGCTTCGGCCGAAGCCGTAAAAACCAGCACCGTGCCCTCTGGGATTTCCTTTAAAAAGGCGCACAGAGCCTTGCAGTCGGCATCTGAAAGCTGCTCGGGTTCAAAGCTGTCCACTGCAATGACCCGCCGCCCGCCGAACATTGAGAGCAGCTCGGCAGCGTCCAGCAGGGCCGAAAGATCAAGCGCCTTGCCGTCCATAAATTCAAGCTGGTCGCCCGCACGCTCGAACATGTCCAGCAGCTTTTGCCGATAGGCCCGCAGCAGCGCCGGTTCGTTGCCGAACAGCAGATACAGCGGCGCAATATTTTCAGTTGTGAGCTGTTCCTTAAGCTGTTTTTCGGTGGTACAAAGCATCCGGGACGCTCCTTTAAGTCAATTTTATACCCGCGCGCAGAACCGTATCCGAAAACGGCTTTAGTTCTGCGTACCTTCCTATTATAACACAATCGCCTCCGCTTTTTAACAGGCTGGCCTCCGAAAAGGTCAGCGTTATTTTTCCGTGCGACTGCTCATATTCTACAGCGTCATAGAGCCGTGTATGCTGTGGCAGGCTGCGCAGGGGCAGCCCGGCCGCATGCGAAAAGGTAACGGCCGTGCGTGAGAGCGGCGCGCAGAGCACCGTGCCGGGATAATCGCGTGCCAGCGCGGCGGTATGATAGGTTGCCTGTGCGGCGGAATCGAGCACGATGGCGTCAAGCCGCCGGACGCCTGTGCGTTCAAACGCGTCTTGAATTTCCTGCAGCGCCCAGCTGTTTTGCGGTGCACCGAATAAAACGGCGCGGCGGCCGCAGACGACGGCGGCGCTTTGGCTGTTTTTAAAAATCAGAACCTCCGCGCGGGTGCTGCTTGCGGCGGAAAACAGCACTGAGGCGCTTAACGCTACGGCTGCGCAGCCCAGTACCGCAAACCGGCCCGCCAGTGCTGGCGGCCGTTTTGTAAGAACCAACACCACAAGGAACAGGCTGCCGAACAGCCACACGGTTTGCCAGCGCTCGGTAAAGCCAAGCTGTGCACCCGGCAGGCCCGAAAACACCCGCGCAATCAGCAGCAGCAGTCGCAGCAGCGCATTGCAGGGCAGCGCAACAAGCTGCGCAAGCATGGGCGACACAAAGCCTAACCCAAGGGCCGCCAGCCCCAGCAGCATAATCGGCTCTATAAGCCAAACCGCGGCCAGGTTTGCGACAACCCCCAGCAGCGGAATCAGGCCAAAAACCCACATGAGTACCGGCGCCGCACCTGCCTGTGCCGCCATGCCGACCGACAGGCTTTGCAGCAGGTAGGACATTTTGCTGCCGTGGGGCTTTTGGCCCAGCAGGAAGCGCCGTATCGGCTGTTCCAGCGTGGCCAGACCGGCTACTGCACTAAATGAGAGTAAAAACGATATGGAAAGCAGCGTGTAGGGACTTTGAAGTCCCATGAGCAGTGCCGCAGTCATCAAAGAGGTCAGCGTATCGCTGCGGCGGTTAAGCAATTCAGCCAAATGCACAAGCGATAACATAACGGCGGCGCGGATAATGGAGCTGCCAAGACCGCTGACCACCGCAAAGAGCCAGCAAAAGGCCAATGACAGCAGCCCCGCGCGCCGGGGCGTACAGATGCGCAACAGCAGTAAACCGACAAGACGGCTGACCAGAATAAGGTGCAGGCCCGAGACTACGAGAATATGTGACAGCCCGCTGCCCCGGAAATTGGCGGTCACATCACCCGGCAACCGGCTGCGGTCGCCAGTGAGAATAGCCGAGAGTACGCCGGATATCTGTGCGTCCTTTGAGAGCGCCGCAGCCCGGTCAGACAATGTCTGTTGCCATACCAGCCGCAGGCGGGTGAACGGGTGGGGTGATTTTTCGGGCGGCGGCAGCAGGCTGACCAGTTGGCAGCGCAGCATATCGCCCGAAAAAGGCGTTTCTATTTTGGCGGTGCAGCGCAGAACATCACCGACGGCGGCCGGCTCCTCGGTGTAGCCGCTCAGTGCCATGGTAAAGGTGCGCGAAATACCGTTTGCTGTGACGGTGCCTTTGCCCTCCCACCGGCAGTAGACGCCGCGCGTCTGGCGTTCGGTGACGGTCAGGACAATTTCTACCGGCTGTTTACCCGCAGTCAGCACCGGCGACAGATAGCGGCGCACACCGGCGGTATACGAGAGACTGAATACTGCACCCAGGGCGGCGCAGGCGAAAAACAGCACCCACCCCGTGCGCAGCTTGGCATTGGAGAAAAGCAGCGCCAAAAGTGCAATTGCGCCGCATAAAAGCGCTGCAATTCCCGACGCAAAACGCAAAAAGACCGCAGCAGAGGACAGGAAGGTAAATCCCATCCAGAACAGCGGTCTTCTCATAAGGCAGTTCTCCTTACGCGACGTTGTGATAGCCGAATAATTGCAAAACCGGCGGTTTTTTGCCGGTTGCTGTGCGATCTTTGCAGGGCGTCCGCCCACCTGATTCTCTGGACGGATTGGCAAAACACGCTGCCAATCCGCCCTTTACTTTGGCGAAAATTTGGCTGAGTTATACGGCGGTTCAGCGCGGGAACAGCGGCAGCGGCTCTAGGAAAATAATATCGTCGCGCTTTGCGGCGTCGCCCTCGGCCAGTACGGCGGCACAGGCGACAATGTCTCCGTTGCCCTTTTCTACCAGCGTTTTGAGCGCATTGAGCGACTCGCCGGTCGAAATAACATCGTCGACAATCAGCACCCGCTTGCCCGACAGCGCATCAAGGTCGTTTCGGTCCATATAAAGCGTCTGGATGCTGCTGGTGGTGATGGATTTGACCTCCACTGCGACGGCATCGGCCATGTAAAGCTTTTTGCTTTTGCGGGCAAGGTAATAATTTTTACCCGACTGGCGGCTCATCTCGTAGGCCAGCGGAATGCCCTTGGATTCCGCGGTGATGATGACGTCGAAGCGCGGCACCCTTTTAAGTAGCTCGGCGGCGCAGTTGACGGTCAGCTCCACGTCGGAAAACATAATAAAGCCCGCAATTGAAAGCTTGTCGTTAAGCGGGCAAAGCGTCAGGTCGCGTTCAAGCCCGGCGACCTTTAAACGGTAGGTTTCAGCCATTATATAAGATTCCCCTTTCAGTTATAGCGGCAAATTCGCGTGCAATCAGCCGGGGGGCCACCCAAGACTGCGCCCGGCCAGCAAATGAAAATGCAGATGGCCGACGGTCTGGCCGCCCTCCTCGCCGCAGTTGGTCACGACGCGAAAGCCCTTAGACAGCTTTTCGCGACGGGCAATTTCGGCGGCAACCTCAAACACATGGGCAACCGCGGCGCTGTTCTCAGCCGTAATCTCGGCGGCTGAGGCGATATGCGCCTTGGGAATGATTACGGCGTGAAACGGCGCTTTAGGGTCGATGTCATAAAACGCCAGCACCGTTTCGTCCTCATAGACCTTTGTGCTGGGAATATCGCCCGCGGCAATCTTACAAAACAGGCAGTCCATAAATCTTTCCCTTCCTTCATAATACTCAGGCGCCTTACGGCGGGCGACTGCTTTGTATGCCGTCGCCGTAAGACGTTATCAAAATTACTTACTCAGCATTTCTTTGAGCAGGCCTTCAACCTTTGTGACCGCTTCGTTGAGCTTTGCCAGCTCAGGCGCGCCGCCCATGGCCGAGTCGGGTTTACCGCCGCCGGAGCCGCCCGCCATTGCGGTCAGCGATTTAATCAGCTTGCCTGCATGCGCACCCTTGTCGGCCGCCGCCTTGCTGACCACCGCCAGCACCGAAGCCTTTGCGCCGGTGGCGGAAGTAAACACCGCCATAACCGGCTCGGCGTATTCCTTAACCTTGTCGCCGAGCGCACGCAGCGCGTCGGGCGCCATGTCGTTAAAGCTGGCCGTCATCACGCGGACGCCGTTAATCTCTCTGGCGCTTTCAAACAGGCTCTTGATCTGGGAGGAGGCCAGCCGCTGGCTCATTGAGTCGATCTCGCGGTCCTTGGCCTTAAGCTCTGCCTGCAGTGCGCCGATTTTTCCGACCAGGTCGGCGCCGGAGCCGATTTTTAAAAGCTCGGCTGCCGAGGCGATTTGAGCCTGCAACTGATTGATATAGCCGAGCACACCGTCAGCGGTGACGGCCTCAATGCGTCGGACGCCGGCCGCCACTGAAGACTCCTTGAGGACTTTAAACAGGCCCAGCCGTGCGGTGTTATCAACATGGGTGCCGCCGCACAGTTCGACCGAACGCCCGCCAATGTCGATGACACGCACCGTGTCGCCATATTTTTCCGAAAACAGCGCCATTGCGCCCTTCTGCTTGGCCTCATCCTGAGACATTTCGGCAATATTGACCGGCAGCGCCGAGAAAATCATAGTATTGACCAGCGCTTCCACCTTGGCCAGCTCCTCGTGTGAGACGGCGGCAAAATGTGTAAAGTCAAAGCGGCAGAAGTCGCTGTCCACCAGCTGGCCGGCTTGATGCACATGGGTGCCCAGCACCTCGCGCAGCGCAAACTGCAACAGATGCGCAGCGGTGTGGTTACGCATAATGGCGCTGCGGCGGGGCTTGCCGACGGCGGCGGTGACAGCGCTGCCTGCAAGCAGGCTGCCGTCAATCATCTCGCCAATGTGTAAAAACTGCCCGGTCGGGGACTTTTTGCAGTCGTGGACATGGAAAACGGCCTTGCCGTCCGAAATAATACCCGCATCGCCCACCTGACCGCCGCTCTCGGCATAAAAGGGCGTTTTGTCAAGCACAATAGCCGCGCGGTCGCCCGAACCAATTGCATCCGCCAGAACGCCGTCGGCGACAATGGCAACAATTTTGCACTTGACGTCGCCGGTTACGTAACCGACAAATTCGGTCTTGCTGTCAAGCGCGGCAAGCACATCGTCCTCCCACCCGGCGTCGCCCATGCTTTCACGGGCCTTGCGGGCGCGGTCTCGCTGTTCGGCCATAAGCTTTTTAAAGGCTTCCTCGTCCAGGCCGATCTGTTTTTCCTCTAAAATTTCGCGGGTCAGGTCGACCGGGAAGCCGAAGGTATCGTAGAGCTTAAATGCGAGGTCACCCGGCAGGACGCGCTTACTCTCGTTGAGCGCGGCGCTTTCGATACGGTCGATGATATTGGACAGCAGCTCCATGCCCGAATCGATGGTGCGGGCAAAGCGCTCCTCCTCCATGCGAACGACCTTGACAATGTAGTCGCGGCTGTCGACCAGGTTCGGGTAGGCGATCTTATTTTCTTTTATGACGGTGTCCACCACCTGATAAAGGAACGGCTCGGTGATGCCCAGCAGCCTGCCATGGCGCGCAGCGCGGCGCAGCAGGCGGCGCAGCACGTAGCCGCGCCCTTCGTTGGAGGGGACGACGCCGTCGCCGATCATCATGGTCGTTGAACGCACATGGTCGGTGATAACGCGCAGCGAAACATCGCTTTTGGCATCGGCTTTATAGGCCACGTCTGCAATTTTGCTGATATGCTCCATAATGCGCTGTACGGTGTCAACCTCAAAGAGGTTGTCGACGCCCTGCATAACGCAGGCCAGACGCTCCAGCCCCATACCGGTATCAATATTGGGGTGATCCAGCGGCGTGTAGTTGCCGTTGCCGTCGGAGTTAAACTGGGTGAACACGAGGTTCCAGATCTCGATGTAGCGGTCGCAGTCGCAGCCCACGCTGCAGGTGGGGGAGCCGCAGCCGTATTTCTCGCCGCGGTCAAAATGCAGCTCGGAACAGGGGCCGCAGGGGCCGGAGCCAATCTCCCAGAAGTTGTCCTCCTTGCCCATGCGGATGATGCGCTCCGCAGGCACGCCGACTTCGTTGATCCAGATGTCTCGGGCCTCGTCGTCATCCTCATAGATGGTGACCCAGAGCAGCTCCGCCGGAATTTTAAGCTCCCCGGTCAGAAATTCCCCTGCCCAGGCCGTCGCCTCATGCTTAAAATAGTCCCCGAACGAGAAGTTGCCCAGCTTCTCAAAATAGGTGCCGTGGCGGGCGGTTTTGCCAACATTTTCAATGTCGGGCGTGCGAATGCATTTCTGGCAGGAGGTCGCGCGCTTTCTCGGCGGCGTTTCCATACCGGTGAAATATTTTTTTAACGGCGCCATGCCCGAATTAATCAGCAGCAGGCTGTTGTCATCCCGCGGGACAAGCGGTGCGGAGGGCAGCAAAATATGCCCCTTGCTCTCAAAAAAATTCAAAAACTTACTGCGCAGTTCGTTTAATCCGGTCCATTCCATTAAATTTGTCACATCCTGTTTCTATGAATTATTGATAGGCGGTTTTAAAATCTATATTTAACAGGTATCGCATAGCGATACGCAGCCGGAACAAAAATAGGGACGTCGGGCGGTTGGCAAAAGGCACAACAAAAAACACTTCCGCCCGCTAAATGGGACGAAAGTGCAGCATTTCCGTGGTACCACCCAAATTGCGCACCGTTTACACGGCACGCCACTTTAGCC
>JAEWYJ010000153.1 GCA_023395695.1 Bacillota bacterium
ACATTGCCAACTCTCTGGCGGGCTGGGCAGCCGGCGGTCCTGCAAAGGTTGCGGTTCTTTCCTCTGCGCTGCAGGGCACCGTTTCGGGTTCCTCGGTGGCCAACACCGTTTCCACCGGTTCGTTTACAATTCCGCTGATGAAGTCGCTGGGCTACAAGCCGGAGTTTGCGGCGGCGGTTGAGGCTGCGGCATCTACAGGCGGCCAGATTATGCCCCCCATCATGGGCGCAGCGGCCTTCCTGATTTCCGAAGCGGTCGGCATCAACTATCTTGAAGTCGCAAAAGCGGCCATTGTTCCGGCACTGCTCTACTTCTCTGGTATCTGGATCATGGTTCATTTTGAGGCCAAGCGTCTCGGGCTGATGGGTATTCCGCGCGAGAAGCTGCCTAAGGCGGGCCCGTTGATGAAAGAGCGCGGACATCTGATTATTCCGCTGTTTGCCATCATTGTGCTGCTGGTTATGGGCTTTACAACTACCCGCGCAGCGCTGCTGGGCTCTCTGGCCTGCATCGTCATTCCGTTTCTGCGCAAAAACACCTGGGTTCCGGTTAAGGATGTTGCCATGGCCTATCCTCAGGCGGCGCGCAATATCATCTCAGTGGCTTGCGCCTGCGGCGTTGCCGGTATCATCGTCGGCGTTGTAACGCTGACCGGGTTGGGCCTCAAGCTGGGCGAAAGCCTGGTATCGCTCACGGGCGGCAACCTGTTCCTGACGCTGTTCTTTGCGATGATTACCTCAATTGTTCTCGGCATGGGCGTCCCCACAACCGCGAACTATCTGATCACCTCGACAATTGCAGCGCCAATTCTGGTAAAGCTGGGCGTATCGACCTTTACTGCGCATATGTTCTGCTTCTATTTCGGCATCGTGGCGGATATTACACCGCCTGTTGCGCTGGCGGCTTATGCCGGCTCGGCCATTGCCAAGAGCGATCCCTTTAAGACGGGTGTTAACGCTTCCAAACTGGCAATTGCGGCTTTCCTTGTGCCGTACCTGTTTGTGTTTAACCCCCAGATGATTCTCATAGGGGCAACACCGCTGAATATGGTTCAGGTTGTGGCGACGTCGCTGATTGGCATGGTTGGTATCGGTACCGGCCTTACCGGTTACTTCCTCACCGATGCGCGGTGGTATGAGCGCTTGTTCCTGATCGGGGGCGGTCTTGGCATGCTGATTCCCGGTACAGTCACAGATCTTATCGGCTTCGCCGTGCTGCTGTTTATTGCTTTCTTGCAGCAGATGCGTACCAAAAGGAATGCGGTTGCCTAAAGCGTTATATGTCAATAGTTAAAATGGCGCGGTCAAACGACCGCGCCATTTTTTAGTCTGGGCTATGTTTTGTTAAACATGGCCCAGGCTAACTGTTTAAAAGCATAATTATAGTGATAGTCAAACCGCCAGAAAACCAAAGCGTTCTTTACGGCATGGGGCGGTGGAGACGAAGCTTTCGCGCGTACACCAGCCGCATCAACGAGGAGACGGTTACAATGCCAAGCGTTAATGCACCGGTTATGGTCAGCGCGTGCAGGCCGACAGCAAGGAACAAATCGTTCTGGCCGTTCAGCGCGTGCAGCATTGCTTCGTAAATAAGGCCGCCCGGTACCAATGGAATGAGTGAGGGCACCAGATAGACGGTTACCGGCGCGCGCTGTACGCGCGCTATAACCTCGGCGTAGAGTGTGATGGCCGCACTGGCGGTGCAATATTGCACAAGGTCTCCGCCGGGTTGCGCCAAAAGGAAAAATAACCAGCCAATTCCGCCGCCGATTGCGGCGGTCCATAGCTTAATACCGCGCAGATTAAAAAACACACCGAAGCCCAAGGCGGCCAAAGAAGCGCATAATATGCTCATGCCGTCACCCCGCTATGCCGCGCCAGACGGCGAGCGAGCACATGACACCAATTGCAATACCAGCAGCAATAACGGTGGCCTCGGTGCCCTTCATAACCCCGGTGACCAGGTCTCCCGCAATCAGGTCGCGCATGGAATTGGTCATGGCCAGCCCCGGTACCAGCAGCATCAGCGTGCTGATGGTGACAACAGCGTTGTTTAAGGCGGGCCAAAGCTGTGCAGCCACCCTAGCTGAGAGCGCACATACCGCGCCGCCGATGATATTGTTAAGCAGCAGTCCGCCGCCCAGTTTTTCCATCATGGCGCCCACCCAGCGCACCAGTATGCCCGCGGCGGTGGCAATTACCGCTTCGGCCGGGCCGCCGCCAAATAACACGGCAAAGGCGCCCGAACTCAGGCCTGCGGCAAGCAGCTGCTGGGGCAGGGTATAGGCGGGCCGGCGCGCAATAACCGATAAGGCCTGCGCAATTTCATGCTCGTCGGGTGCGGTGCTGCAAATGTGCCGTGCCAGCGCATTAAGCGCATCAACGCGGTCAAGATTAATATCGCGATAATAGACCCGCCGTGTTTTGGTAAAGGTTTTACCGTCGGCCCCGGTGATGGTCACCACCAGACTGGCAGGAATGGCGAAAACATCTGCCTGTGCGCCATAGGCGGCGGCAATACGGCAGATGGTATCCTCGACGCGGTGTATTTCCGCCCCGTGTGTCAGCAGCAAAAAGCCTATTTCTGAGGCCATGTCGTTCAAGCGTCTAATATTCATAAGCGCCACCAAAGCACATTGGCATTATGGCATTACGGTTAAAGAACCCGCTGCCGCAAAATGAGTTTTATAATTTAATTATAGCGTGAAGCTTCAAAAAACGCCAGTATAAAGTTGAATATTGACAAAAGGGCCGAGAAACTTGATGTAATTGCAAGAAAAGCTGCATAACCGTGCCTTATATGAAAACTGATTTTATTTAATATTGACCTTTTAAACTAAGTTAAAAGAAATTGCTAAATTAATATTTGGCAATATAGTTAAAACGGAAAATTGTTGTAATAATACTGCAATTTTTCCTTCAATACACTATACAATTTGGGAAGAATGCGGTATAATAGCCGAAAGACAGTTGCTATATGGGGTATTACACAGCGGCCTGCCGCTTGTGCGCATGATATAGCAGCTATCATACGGCCACCACATCCAATTGGTGCTTGGGGCCGGCCTTGTGTATAAAATCCATAACCGAAGAGCGGTAATTGTTTGCGCCCTGCCGCGATGCGAAAAAACATAATTTGTTTATTTGATTCGCTTTAAAACAATCCGTAAAGGCGAAAGCCTTATATAATAGACTTCAAAAGACAACCAAAATCAGGGGAAGGGCGCGTTAAGATGCAGAGAACAGAAATCAGAACGCTTTTTTTGAATCCGCAGGAATTTGACAACCGAACGATAACGGTATGCGGGTGGGTTAAAACGCTGCGCCATTCGGGGGCAATTGCCTTTATTGAGCTGTCGGACGGCGGTACATTCCGTTCGTTGCAGGTGGTGGCGGCACAGGATGAGCTTGAAGGCTTCGACGCGCTGATTCACCAGAATGTAGGCGCTGCGCTGGTCATTACCGGTACGCTGCTGCTGACGCCGCAGGCCAAGCAGCCTTTTGAGCTGCGCGCCCAAACCGTTTTGGTTGAAGGAGCATCCGCGCCGGAATATCCGCTGCAGAAGAAGCGGCACACCCTTGAATATCTGCGTACCGTCGCGCACCTGCGTCCCCGCACCAATACACTGTCAGCGGTGTTTCGCGTACGCAGTGTAGCGGCGTTTGCCATCCATCGCTTTTTTCAGGAGAGCGGGTTTGTTTATTCCCATAGCCCCATTATTACAGGCAGCGACTGTGAGGGCGCGGGCGAGATGTTCCGCGTTACAACGCTGGATATTGCTAATCCGCCCAGAACGCCGGATGGCGCGGTGGATTTTTCGCAGGACTTTTTTGGTAAGCCCACCAGCCTGACCGTTTCGGGCCAGCTGGAAGCCGAAGCGATGGCCATGGCGTTTGGCAAGGTGTACACCTTTGGCCCAACCTTCAGGGCCGAGCGCTCCTTTACGGCGCGCCATGCCTCGGAATTTTGGATGATTGAGCCGGAAATCGCCTTTGCCGACCTTGAGGACAACATGTGCCTTGCCCGCGACATGATTAAATCGGTGCTGGCCGAGGTGCTGGAAAAATGCCCCGATGAAATGAAATTCTTCAACGATTTTTACGATAAAAACCTGCTTGAGCGTCTCAATACGATTATTACCTCCGACTTTGCGCACGTGACCTACACCGAGGCCATCCGCATTTTAGACGCGGTCAAGGATCAATTTGAATATCCGGTGTTTTGGGGCTGCGATTTGCAGACGGAGCACGAGCGCTACCTTGCCGAGCAGCACTTTGGCTGCCCGACCTTTGTGACCGATTATCCCAAAGAGATTAAGGCGTTCTATATGCGCATCAACGACGACGGAAAAACCGTTGCCGCCATGGAGCTGCTGGTGCCCGGCGTGGGCGAAATTATCGGCGGCAGCCAGCGCGAGGAGCGGCTGGATATCCTGCTGGCCCGCATGGCGGAATGCGGCCTTTCCGCTGAGGACTATGAATGGTACCTTGACCTGCGGCGCTTTGGCTCTAACCGGCATGCCGGCTTTGGCTTAGGCTTTGAGCGCCTGATTATGTATATTACAGCCGTTGGAAACATCCGCGATGTGCTGCCGTTCCCGAGAACGCCGGGCAGCGCCGAGTTTTAAAGTACCGGAACAGGCGCAAGCGGCGGCAGGCGAATCCGACCCGACGCTGCTTGCGTTTGCATACAAACGCAGCTCTAAAACGCATAGGCTATTTGCTGTTAACAAGAGGAGGAAAATGTAATGAAGGTTTACCAGCAGATGAACAGGGAAGAGCTTCTTGCCGAGAAGGCACAAATGGAGGCCGCGCTGGCCGGCTACAAAGCAAAGGGATTAAAGCTGAATATGGCGCGTGGCAAGCCGGGCGCGGATCAGCTTGATCTGAGCATGCCCATGCTTGATGTTCTTAATTCCAGCAGCAATTGCACGACCGAAAGCGGCGTCGACTGCCGAAATTATGGCGAGCTTTCAGGCATCTACGAAGCTAAAAAGCTGTTCGGTGCGTTTATGGGGGCAGCGCCCGAAGAAACAGTCGTTGTCGGTTCTTCCTCGCTGACCTTTATGTACGACTGCATAGCGCGCGCCATGCTGGCGGGTAATGTGGATTCTGACAAGCCCTGGTGCAAATATGACAAGGTTAAATTTCTCTGCCCCGTGCCGGGCTACGACCGCCATTTTACCATCTGCGAATTTTTAGGCATTGAGATGATTAACGTCCCGCTGACCGAGTGGGGCCCCGATATGGATTTGGTGGATCGGCTTGTCGCCGAGGATGACAGCATTAAGGGCATGTGGTGTGTGCCTAAATATACCAACCCGCTGGGCGGAACCTATTCCGACGAGGCGGTCAAACGCCTTGCCGCGATGAAACCGAAGGCTAAGGATTTCAGAATCTTCTGGGATAATGCTTATGCGATGCATTACATCTACGAGGACAGCAAGCTGCTTAACATCCTCGACGCGTGCAAAGAAGCCGGCAATCCCAACAGGGTTTATATGTTTGGCTCCACTTCCAAGATCACCTTCCCGGGCGCGGGCGTCGGCTTTATGGCGGCGTCTAAGGCAAACGTTGACTTTACGCTCAAGCAGCTCAATGCGCAGGCCATCAGTTGGGATAAGATGAATATGCTGCGCCATGTGCGTTACTTTAAGAATCTTGACGGCATCCGCGCCGCCATGGATAAGCACGCGGCCATTCTGCGCCCGAAGTTTGACGCAGTGCTGGATGCATTGCAGACAGAGCTGGGTGAACGGGGCGTTGGAGCATGGGTTAAGCCTGCGGGTGGTTATTTTGTTACTTATATGGCGCCCCAGGGTTGCGCAAAGCGCATTGTCGCACTCTGCAAGGACACCGGCGTGGTGCTGACCGAGGCCGGCGCTACCCACCCCTACGGCAAGGACCCCAATGACAGCTATATCCGCATTGCACCCAGCTTCCCGACTCCTGCGGAGCTGGCGTCCGCAATGGAAATTTTCTGCGCCAGCGCACGGCTGGCCGCTGTTGAAAAGCTGCTTGGTTAAGGCGTAAAAGCTTTAAGGGCCGCTGCAAAATGCATATAACGCATTTTGCAGCGGCCCATTAATTTTTAGCCCTGATACCGGAATCAATCACGTAAGATCCGCTTTATTTTTTTAGCCCCTTTATAATTTCGTGAATGCTTTCGATCTGCTTTTCGTTCAAGGCGATTAAATCGTCAACGACCGCCTGTATACGGGGCGGATTTCTAAGACCGTCGTCGAAAAACTCCTTTGGGGAGATTTTGAAATACTCACAAATATAAAAGAAGGCCTGCATGGAGGGCATTGTCCTGCCATTTTCAATATGATTAATGTAATTTTCGTTTTGCCCGATGGATAAGCTCATGTCCCGAGCGGAAACATTTTTGAGCATTCTTAATTTTGCAATGCGTTCAGATAAGTATTTCTCGTCCATGCACCATCACCCCCCTTATATACAATATTGTACCTTTTATAAACATCATATTTTCGTGTTATAAAGTATTATTTGTATTGATATAAGACTTTATTTATTGTACAATTCAATTAACGCAACTTAAAAAGTTGGAAAGAAGAGGGGGATTAATATGAACATGGATGACATTTACAGCAAAATTGCAAAGGAGCACGGCATTACCGTGGAAGAGGTCAAAAAAGAAATGCAGGCCGCTGTGGACTGTGCCTACAACAATCCCGAAAAAACCATGCAAGAGCGGATGATACAGGCGCGTATTTCACACAATGGGGGAACTCCTACAGCGGAAGAGCTGATCGCTTATGTGATCCGACAGGTTAAGCAGAACGGTTGAGGGCGCAACAAGGGACAGGCCGATCAGCCTGTCCCTTGTTGCGCGGACGGTTAAAAAGTGTTTCAGAAAGCTAAAGCACTGGGGGGGGCGCGCGAAGGTGTGGCGGTGAGTCGCCCCCACTTTCGCGTTGAGGCATACATAGCTGCCGCATTATTCGCTAGCAGACAACAAAACGTGCAAACACCCCCATTTTGCCGGTTGCGCTGTCACTATAAAATAACATCCGCCTTTTGAGCTATCCCAAAGTGCTCAAAATAGCGCTCTTCCATCGGAATCCACCGTTCGGCGAATATATGGGCTTTTTCCGCACCGTTGCGCAACGTAATGCGGCGCAGCTGTTCCTGAGGTGCAACATCGCAGAAGGCTTTAATATCCGCATAATCGCCTAAAAGGGGGTGACAGCTATAGGCGCCCTCCACAATGCGCCATTTGGAGGCGTAAACCGTGCGCGTATCACCAAGTTCCATGCGGCTGCAATCAAAGCGGCGATAAGAAAACGCCTCGGGTCGCGTTATCTCGGGCAGAACCTCCTGCAAAAAACGCTCGTAATGCACATTGCCGCCGGGCGTACTCAGACGGTCTTGGGTACGCAGCGCCCCGGGCAGAAAAAAGTCGTCCATGTGCACGACCCCCACACCCGTCACAAGCGACAGCTGTGCGGCTATTGTGGTTTTTCCGGAGGCGGCGCGGCCATCCAGCGCAACGACGCAAACGCCGCTTTGCGGGCTGCGCTGCGCCATTTGCTCCAATAGCGCAAAGACGCGGATAAACCCCGCCTCAACCAGCCGGTAGGCGGGCTGCTCTGCTGCGCGGTAATCTTCGCTGTGGTGCACAGCACCGCCGCCGTCGCGCCAATAGGCATCCAGTGCCTGCCGCCAGTCCTGCCGCGAAAACGGTGCCAAGCCCGCCGCAATAACGGCCCCGGCCTCTGCCAGCAGCGCGCGAAACGCCCCGTCGGAGCCGGTTGTTGCCATAGCCGATCCGGAAAACATCCGAAAAAGCCACGCCGGTGGGAGCCCGCGCGCTTTCCATGCGGCAAGGTTTACCCGGCAGCAGCCGGGTGCTATTTGCTCGTAAAGGCTAGGGTTAGCGCCTGTTGCCGATGCAAACTCCCGCTCAAACAGCCCTTCGGCAGCCGCCCGGTCACTTAGCAGGTGCTCCGCGCCAAACGTCGCCTGATAACACAGCTTAATCATATCCTGCGGTCGCATAGACCGGTGCAAACCGGCCTGCTCGACCAGATAATCCCGAGATGTCATTGCCTTCGTATAATCGGTCATTTTGTTTTGGCGCTCTTTTCCAAGCTGTTCAACGGCAGTGCGCCCCGGCGAGAAACCGCCATAATGATGAGGGGAATCAGCACCAGCTGGCAGATGATGCCGGGCAGCGCGGTAATAAAGGCGCCGGATAAAAACATTCAAAACGGAAACGCCATGCCGAAGAGCTTTGCCAGAATAAAACGTACCGCTCCCCAAACAAGACGACCGGCCAGCATGGCGGAAACAAGTGTGGCGTAGATGGACGCGGTGCTGTACCGGACTTTACTAAAAATTAGACCCGAGACTGCGCCGTAGACGGCCAGCTCGAACGCCATGGCAATGCCGGTGGGGAAGATGGGCGGCATGCCAAAAAGCATAAAGCGCAGCAGTGGCGCTATAAACCCCACGGCAAGGCCGGCGGGCCAGCCGCATATAAAGCCACACAGCAGCACCGGAAAATGCATGGGACTGAGCATGTTGCCCACCTGCGGAATCTGCCCGGTCAGGAAAGGCAGCACCAGCGCCAGTGCCAAAAAGAACGCGGAGACAACCATTTTTTGTGTTTTCATTCATACAACTCCTTATAAATTGGCGCAGGAAGACGTCCGCTTTCTTCTGAAAGCAGACGTCTTCCTGACAGCCTAACGTTTTAATTAAAATATATAGCCTGTGCGCTGTTGGCGGCTTCTGCCGCGTTTAACCGGCTTCGTGCCGGCCAAACAGCTTTTTAAACAGCGTTTCTATTTTTTTAAGGTTGTGCCAAAATGTCCTTGAGCTGGGCCACCGCGCTTTGTACCAGACGGCCGACCGGCTGCTCCGGTATACCCGCAATCAGGTTATTGCAGTGGTTCATCGGAATCAGAATGCGTTTGGCGTCGCTTTGCCCGACAGCAACCGCCATGCGCGGGGTAATCTCACCGAACAGGGCGTCGGCAATGACTATGCCGATTGGGCCAACAATAACGTTTGCATGGCGACATCCGACTATAACGGCATTTTCGCCTGTGGCGGCGTTGTCGGCGCCCGCTTTAAGCATAACGTTGGTTGCAAGGCTGTTGGTTCCGACTGCGGCGATATGCACATCGGGGCAGGCGGCTCTGACAGCGGCAACCAGCTGCTTGCCAAGTCCGCCGCCCTGACCGTCGATGACCAGCAGGTTCACACAAAACACCTCATTTTCAATTTTGCGTATAAGCTTCAATTTTAGACAGCGTCAAAAATGCGGGAGACCGCTTTGAGCTGCTCAATAATTTTAATATGCTGGGGACAGTGCCGCTCGCATTGACCGCAGGCAATGCAATCGGCAGCCTTGCCGTGGGTCTGCGACAGATTCATATAATAGGTATGGTACGACGGCACAAGGCCAAACTGCTGCTGGTTATTAAAAAGCGAAAAAAGCTTGGGGATGGCAATTTTGCTTGGACAGTCATCCACACAGTACTGGCAGGCTGTGCAGGGAATGGCGGTGTTGCGCTTAATGATATCGGCTGCTTTGCCGATGATGCGACGCTCCTCCTCGTTAAGGGGGGCAAAGCTTTTCATATAACCCACATTGTCCGCAACCTGCTCAAAATTGCTCATGCCGCTTAACACCATAAAGACATTTTCTAAAGAGGCCGCATAGCGAATAGCCCACGAGGCCGGACTCATGTCGGGGCGGGAAGCCTTAAAAAGCTGCGCCGCCTCTTCGGGCACCTGTGCAAGTGCGCCGCCCTTGACCGGCTCCATGACGATAACCGGCTTATGGTGCCGGGTTGCCACCTCATAGCATTTGCGCGACTGAATCAGCTCATCCTCCCAGTCGACGTAATTAATTTGCAGCTGAACAAATTCCATCTCCGGGTGCGCGGTTAATATCTTGTCCAGCAGCTCGGCCTTGTCATGGAAGGAAAAACCGATGCGCCTGGCCTTTCCCTCGGCTTTTAATTGCTTCATGAAGGCAAAGCCGTCGTGTTTGAGCGTGATGGCGTAGTTTTTTTCGCCGAGGGTATGCAGCAGGTAATAATCAAAATAAGTGACGCCGCAGCGCTCAAGCTGCTTGTCAAAAAGCTTTTGGTAATCTGCGTTACAGGTCACAAGAAAGGTGGGCATTTTGTCCGCCAGCATAAAGGACTCTCTGGGGTGCCGTTCTACAAGCGCCTTTTTAGCGGCCCGTTCGCTCATCCCCTTGTGATACATGTATGCTGTGTCAAAGTAGCAGAAACCCTGCTCAAGAAAATAGTCCACCATGCTGTTAACGCGTGCCTGATCGATGCTCTTGGGGTCCCCTTCCGCAATCGTCGGCAAGCGCATTAAGCCTAAGCCCAGTTTTTTCATAGTTCCACCGCCCTGATTTTTAATTTATTTGCCAAAGTCAGCAGATATTGCAAAGGCCTTAAGGCCTTTCTCTTTTGCCGCCAGACCCTGCTCGTAGCTGTCAATTTTATAGCTCAGGCGGGCAAGCGTTGTTTGCATCGCCTCTATTTTGGCAGTCAGCTGTCTGCGTTGCTCAATTAAAAGCTTTTTTCTGGCTTCAATTGTTGCGTCGCCCTGTTGGAACAATGCAACGTATTCGGTCAGCACATCAATCGGCAGGCCGGCGCTTCGCAGACATTTTATAAAGTCGATCCAGCTGCAGTCTTCCGGCGCATAATCTCTGATGCCGCCCGCGTTGCGGTGCACAGCGGGGAGCAGACCGATGCGTTCATAATAACGCAGCGTATCCTGTGAAAGCCCGTAGTGCCTACTCACTTCACCGATGGTCATTTTCCCCCTCCTTTATAGCATCATTATAGCATTTGGAGCCGACTCCAAGTCAAGCCTTTCTGTGCAGAAATATCCCGCAGCGGCAATCGGGTGGGGGCGGTTGTGTAAAGTCCCCGTAATACCGGGCGAAACAGGCACCGGTATACCGCGGATTTATTATTTTGCGCTTGACTTGAAGTGAACACCAGTATGTATAATTAATGCAGAGCTGCAAAAACCGCCTGCTGCGGGAAGGCCCTGAGCTACGGGGCGCCGGACAGGTGCATCAATAAAATGAGGGGACAATCATAATGGAGAAAGCGCAGGTTTATTTTACGGATTTTCGCACCGTGGCTTTTGGCGACGGGCTGCCCACTAAGCTGAAAAAGCTGATTAAGGCGGCCGGTATCGGGCGGATAGACATGGACGGTAAGTTTGTGGCCATTAAGCTGCATTTTGGCGAGCTGGGTAATATCAGCTACCTTCGACCCAATTACGCCAGAGCCGTGGCCGACGTGGTCAAGGCCTTGGGCGGCAAGCCCTTTTTGACCGATTGCAACACCATGTATCCCGGCAGCCGCAAAAACGCGCTCGAGCATTTGGAATGCGCGTGGGAGAATGGCTTTACGCCGCTGACGGTGGGATGTCCCATCCTTATCGGCGACGGGCTCAAGGGCACCGACGATGTGGCTGTTCCCGTGCGGGGCGGCGAATATGTCCGGGAGGCTAAAATAGGCCGTGCTGTTATGGACGCCGACGTGTTCATCAGCCTGACCCACTTTAAAGGCCACGAAATGACCGGCTTTGGCGGCGCTATTAAGAATATCGGTATGGGCTGCGGCTCCCGCGCCGGAAAAAAGGAGCAGCACAGCAGCGGAAAGCCGTATATTGAGCGCGATTTGTGCCGCGGATGCCTTAAATGTCAGAAGGAGTGCGCCAACGGCGCACTGGTATTTGATACTGTGGATAAAAAAATGGCGGTTAATCAGGAAAATTGCGTCGGCTGCGGCCGCTGTCTTGGCGCCTGCAACTTTGATGCCATTGCGTTCGATAATGATGATGCAAACGAGCTGTTAAACTGTCGGATGGCTGAATATGCCAAGGCGGTTGTGGACGGACGCCCGCATTTTCACATTTCGCTGGTTGTGGATGTTTCGCCACACTGCGACTGCCACGGAGAAAACGACGCGCCTATTTTGCCCAATTTGGGCATGTTCGCCTCCGTTGATCCGCTGGCGCTCGACCAGGCCTGCGCGGACGCCTGCTTAAAGGCGCAGCCGCTGCCGGGCAGTAAGCTTTACGACAATATGAGGGGCGTCGGTTTTGTCGATCGGCACGACCACTTTACAAATGCCTCGCCCGAGTCGGAATGGCGCACCTGCTTGTCCCACGCCGAAAAAATTGGACTTGGTACCCGGAATTACGAGCTGATTATAAAATAAAAGCGGGGACGGCAAGTGTTTATGCCAAATAAAAGCAAAACCGAAGATCAAAATACTTTAATGCGTATTTTGGTCTTCGGCACTTTTGGCTTTTTAATTTGGAACAGTTCTGTGCGCGGTTCTGGCCATTGAGCGCCGGAGGGGTGATATAGTCCAGCGCTATAACAGCAGATGTTCTATTCGGTTTTGTCTTTTGGTGCATCATTAAGGCCGAATATGGCTCTGGCGCTTTCGGCACTGGGGTCATGCTTTATATTTTTGGAATGAAATTTGCCGTCTTTCTTATGGTTCTTGGAACCGTCACTTTTCTTTTTATTGTCGTGGCTCATAAATGCACACGCTTCTTTCTGTCCGCTAAATTTGAAATATATTTTTGCATGCGGCCAAACCTCAATCATCCGTAAACAATTTTAACGCCGGTGTGTTCAATGCAATTTTTAATGTCCGCTTCCGTAGCGGGGGCGCTGTATTTGATATCAATTGTGCCTGTCGATAAATTAATGCCGACGTCGCGCACACCCTCCATTTCGTTCAGGGTATTTCTAATTTGGGTCTTGTGCTCCTGATTTTGAATGCCCGAAACACTGCAAAGCACCTGTTTCATCGTTGATCCTCCATGGCTTTTTCATTCCCGCTGTGGTGCAGGCCAATTTTCTTACCGTTTATAAGACCGGCATCGGCGTTTTCCTTCGGTTTTATTTCTCTGAGTGTCGGGTTGCTTTTGGGCCTGTCCTTCATTCTGTTTTTATTGTTATCCAACACAAGCTTCCTCCTGCTGCGTTTATCGGTACCAAACAGTAAGGGGTGTGTGTTAAGCCGGTGAGGGTTTAAGATTTCACCGCCGGCAAATTTCAGGACTTTGTTTTATCGTTGCCCGGCTTATGCCTGTTCCCCGACTGTTTTTTGTTGTTTCGGCCCTCGCCGTCCAATGCGCTTTCTGCCATAGTGGGGCCGCCGCCGGATTTTATTTTGCGCACGTCCTTTGGATCAAGCTGGCTATCTTTTGGCATAATTAATCACCTCATCGGTAGTATAAACCTGTGCCTGCAGATTTATGCTGGTACCGAACTTTAAACCCGGTTAAGTATACCTGTTTTACTTTGGTGGAAGCTATAAGCAATGGGCTATAGGAGCCGGTAACGAAGCAATTTTTAGAGATGGGGAATAGGTATGATTATTGGGACGGCAACCGTCAGGCTTTATGCGCCATGGGTGCATTCTTTAAAAGAAAAGCGTATGGTAGTTAACAGTGTTATTGATAAAGTGCAAAATAAGTTTAACTTATCGATAGCCGAGATTGAGGCACAGGACACCCACCAAACCATTGTTCTGGGAATGGCCTGTGTTACCGGGTCTGTCAGGCTTGCGGACAGTATCATCGATACGGCGCTTGCGTTTATCGGGGCACATACCGAAGCGGAAATACTGGATGTCCGGCGCGAGATCAGATAGCGGATGATAAAGCGCCCGCACTATAAAATCATGCAGCGGAGTGAAGTTGTGTTTTACACAGAATAAATAACGGCGTGCAGGTCACTTTTCTTTTATCAAAGATGTTTGGATAGTAATTTTGATAAGATTTTAACGACTTTGCGTAGACAAAAACCTTATTGCAAGGCACAAAAACGTACCCGCAATAAGGCTTTGCAGTTACTGAGATAATGTGTATATGCTTCATCCTCACAAGCACTCAACAGTAGCTGAAGAAGTGAATGGTTTTTAATTAGTCGGTCGGCGTATAATAGCATTCACATTTTCATCTGGGGTCAAGTATCGGGTATCGTAATCACTGTTGATGTACATATCCTTTTCGACATCCAGCGTGACATCATTAAGAACGACAGTGGTATCATTCAGCCACTCAACGCTGGAGACTGTGCAATGATATTTCCAGTAAATATTGCGGCTCTGGTTTGTTTTAGTGTTTTGGACTCTTCCCAGCACAGAAAAGCTTGTCGTCATACCACCGTTGTTTAAATAAGTAGTTAATATGTATGTTCCGTTTGGAGAGGGGTATGTCGCAATAACGTCTTGACCTTTGATGTGTTGCGGATTTTGCCTGTAAACTACAAAAGCAGTAATCGTCAGACCAAGTACAATAATAACTAGCAGCAATATTAATGTTAAGTTCAGAACAGTTTTTCTCATAAAGTATATTCCTCTTATGTACTAATTGCGTTGCTTTTAGCACTTGTGCGCAGTAGTAACTAAATAGTAACTAAATCAGCAATTTGAGGTGTTTTAGTCGCTCAAATAGCGTGTTAAAAATAGGTGCTCAGTCGTTCGGCGAAGATATCTGAGCAGTAGCTAAATATCGAGATAATTAAGAAAAACCTTACTGCCTAACATCAAAAAATGTTATTGCAATAAGGTTTTTGGAGCTGCTAACGCGATTCGAACGCGTGACCTCGTCCTTACCAAGGACGTGCTCTGCCAACTGAGCCATAGCAGCCTATTTAATTTTGCGCATGTCATTTCGTGCAACGTTGATTATTATAGCCGATCACCAGCCGGTTGTCAACATCCTTTAGTGATTTTATTTTTTTGCTGCCAATACCCCGTCTTATGCTTGGTTTGACAAGTTTTGCTATACAATCAGCTTTGACGGAATGGCAATTATAAAAAACATCGCTCTTTATTAAAAGCGCACGGTCAAAGACCGTGCGCTTTTAATAAAGAGCCGCTGAACTAAAGGATAATACGCATAAGCGTACATGCTCAGGCGACGCTGGGGACTGTTGGTGCGCGCTGCACGCGGGCGGACGAACGGTGGGACGTCGCTTGCATACGCCCTTTAGCGCTGCTGCGAATCCGGGTTGGCGCAACCGCAAAGGCCACGGCGGAAAGTGCTACCGGGAAAAGGGCGGCGGCTAAAACGGTGGCGGCAGTCAGTAAACCGCTGCGCAGCATATTTTGCGCGCGCAACTCGTTTTGCAGACAGACAAAAACCGCGTCGGACAGGGGGATAACCGTATCCGGCATGTCACCGGCTGCGGCAGTCACAATGGCGTTATCTGCTGTAAAGCGTACCGGCGCGGTTATGGATTGCACATGAGCGCCGCCGCGGTAGGTAATTTGGTAGGTCACGGGGAACAGGCGGGCAACCACATCGGTGCAATAGCGCTGGATGTGGGGCAGTCCGGCGCCCAGCGTTACGGCAAGTAGGGCAGCCGCCGTCAGGCAGCATATTGCAAAGCGTTTTCTCAATCTTTTCATATTACTTCTCCTCCCGGAACAAACAGGATGGAACAACCGTTCTTTTACACACTATAACACGAACGCATGTTCTGGCGCAAGGGGTTTGATTAAAAAAGAGAACAAATATTCTCGAATTATGTAAATACCGATTCGACAAGGCGTGCCGAGTCGGGCGGTGAATATTGCCAGCGGTCCATGCGCTCGCCTTCAAAGAAGTAATGCAGCGGCGTTGGGGGATACTGTGCCGTAAAAGCGTCGACAATAATCAGCTTTACCTTCATTTTTTGCGGAATCAGACTTTTAATGTAAACACTGGCGTGCTGCGAGCAGCTGACCTGTGCGCGCGGCTCGGCCAGACCGGCCAAATTGGGGGTCAGCTCCACAAAGATGCCGTAAGATTCTACCGAGCGGATGATGCCTGCGACCGTTTCGCCCGCTGAAAAGCGCGCCGCATTTTCGGCCCAGGTGCCCAACAGCTCCTTGTGGGTTAAGCAGATGCGTCCTGAGGGTTCAACGTCACGCACCACAACGCGGATATCCTGGCCAAGCGTAAAGCGGTCGCGCGGGTGGGAGATGCGCGAGACCGAGATGGCGTCAATCGGAATCATCGACGAGATGCCGCAGCCGATATCCACAAAGCAGCCGAAGCCCTCAAGGTGGGTGGTGCGCGCGCGGATAATGTCGCCGCAGCGCAGCCGGGACAGATATTCCTCAGAGCAGCGTTGCTGTGCGGCGCGGCGCGAGAGCATGGGTGTGACCTGCCCGCCAATTGTTTCAAAGCCGACAACCATGAAGCAAACCGGCTTATTAACGCGGGAGATCATGGCAATATCACGCGTGTCGCCGCTTTTTATACCCAATGCGCCTTCCTCACGCGAGATAATGCCCTTGAGACCGCCGCCCAGCTCGACGATGAGGTTGTGTGAAGAATCGCATATAATGGCGCGTCCTTCCAGAATGTCCCCGTTTTTAGAGGCCTCGGACAGCGCGAAGAGGTTGGAGATGCGCAGCGTGTTTTGCGTGGTTTCAATCAAATAGCCTTCGGGATAAAATTCCATTTACGGATGCCCCCTCTTTTTTGACACGGCCGGATGTGGATATGGATATCCTGCCGATTCTATGTTTATTCCGGTATGAAAGCATTTAGAAGCGACAGCCAAATTATCACAGGTATACTTAATCGTCCGGGCGTAACGGGTCCGACAACCCTGAAACGGAAAGCAGGCGCCGTACCCTCAGAGATGTATATTGCGGCGCAGGAGATAAAAAATATTTGCCAGCGCCGAGCAATATCTGCTATAATAACAAATTGAACCAGTGTAAGGAGGAGTAACCGATGGATGTACGGGTAGGCGATACCCTGCTGATGAAAAAGCCGCATCCCTGCGGGTCAAAGGAATTTTTTGTGCTGCGCTCCGGCGCGGATTTTCGCATCCGCTGCAAGGGCTGCGGGCGCGAGGTGATGGTGCCCCGCCTCAAGGTGGAACGCCACATTAAACAGATTATTCATCCCGAGCCCCCTCCGGCAGCCCCTCAGGCCTAAAAGCATGGTCATTTTGCGGCGCGTTTGTTGTGCTGCAATGTTGCCGGCCCTCCACCGGGCGGCAGTCCGCTTTTCTTTTTTGCCTGCACGGCTACAACCGTTTTCAGCGCCCCTTATGCTTTAGGCGCACCGGACCGCCAGAAAAATAAACGGAGGAACATTATGCTCGATAAGATAAAATCCGCCGAGCTGCGTTATGACGAGATCAGCCGCAAGCTCATGGATCCGACCGTCGTCAACGACAATGCGCTGTACAGATCGCTGATGAAGGAATATAAAGGCCTGACGCCGCTCGTGGAAAAATACCGTGAATATCAGGACGCCAAAGCGGCCAACGACGAGGCGCGCGAGCTGCTCTCAGAGGCCGGGCTGGATCGCGAGCTTAAAGAGATGGCGCAGGAGCAGCTGCTCGACAGCCAAAAGGCCGTTGACCGCCACGCGGAAGCGCTGAAAATACTGCTGCTGCCCAAGGATCCCGATGACGACAAGTCCGCAATTGTGGAGATTCGCGGGGGCGCAGGCGGCGAGGAGGCGGCGCTGTTTGCCGCGTCGCTCTACCGCATGTACTGCATGTACGCCGACTCGAAGGGCTGGAAAAGCGAGCTGCTCTCCAGCAATGAGACCGAGCTGCACGGCTTTAAAGAAGTGTGCTTTATGCTTCAGGGCGAGTCGGCTTTTTCCCGTATGAAATAAGAAAGCGGTGTGCACCGTGTGCAGCGTGTGCCTGATACCGAGGCCTCGGGCCGCATTCACACCTCGACCGTGACGGTGGCCGTGCTGCCGGAGGTGGAGGACGTCGAAATTGACATCAACCCCGGCGACCTGCAGATTGACACCTACCGCGCGAGCGGGGCGGGCGGCCAGCACGTTAATAAGACCGAGTCGGCCATCCGCATTACCCACCTGCCGACCGGTATGGTGGTGGAATGCCAGGATGAACGCAGCCAGCATAAAAACCGCGAAAAGGCCATGACGGTACTGCGGTCGCGCCTTTATGAAAAGATGCAGCGGGAGCAGACCGACCAGATCGCGGCGGAGCGGCGCAGTCAGGTTGGCACGGGGGACCGCTCCGAGCGTATTCGTACCTACAATTTTCCGCAGGGCCGCCTGACCGATCACCGCATCGGCCTGACGCTCTATAAGCTCGATTCGGTGATGAACGGCGACCTGGACGACGTGTTTTCGGCGCTGATTACCTATGACCAGACCGAAAAGCTCAAACGTATGGCAGAAGGGCAGGCGTAATGAACGTGCCTATGACCGAACTGCTTGGCTGCGACGGGCAGGGTGTCGGGGCTGCCGCCGCGCTGCTCAAGGCGGGGCGGGTGGTCGCCATCCCCACCGAGACGGTATACGGATTGGCTGCCGACGCGCTGAACGTTGACGCTGTAAAAAGAATATTTCTGGTTAAAGGCCGGCCGCAGGATAATCCGCTGATCGTGCATATCGGCGATCTGGCAATGTGGACGCCGCTGGTGACCGTGCTGCCAAAGCACGCGCTCATACTGGCCGAGGCCTTTTGGCCGGGGCCGCTGACCATCATTTTGCCCAAAAGCGACTTGGTGCCCGCCGTTACGACAGCGGGCATGGATTCTGTGGCGGTGCGCATGCCTGCCCATCCGGCGGCACGCGCGATTATCCGTGCGGCGGGGGTGCCGCTGGCAGCCCCTTCGGCCAATCTCTCGGGCCTGCCGTCACCGACAACGGCGCAGCATTGCCTAAAGGACTTAAACGGAAAAATTCCGCTTATTATAGACGGCGGCCCCTGCGAGGTTGGCATAGAGTCTACGGTGGTATCGCTTGTGGGCAGACCGACGCTGCTGCGGCCCGGCGCTATTACGGCCGGCATGCTGTCCCGTGCGCTGGGCGAGGCGGTGCGGGTATCCGATGCGGTCGAAAGACCGCTCAAAGAGGGGGAGCGCCCAACGTCGCCGGGCATGAAATACCGGCACTACGCGCCGAAGGCTCGCGTTGTTCTCGTCGAATCGGATCTGGCGGCCTTTATTAAGTTGCTTAACGACGCGCCTGAGCCTAAAACCTACGGGCTGGTCTTTGAGGGCGAGCAGCAGCTGGCGCTTAAGCCCTGCATCACCTATGGCAGGGCGCATGACGCGGCCAGCCAGAACCGGGAGCTGTTCGCGTCGCTGCGGCAGCTTGACGACTGTGGTGCAAAGTTGGTTTACGTGCGCTGCCCGGACCGCGACGACGCCTCGCTCGGCGTTTATAACCGCATGCTGCGCGCTGCGGCATTTGAGGTGATTAAGCTATGAAACAAATTTGTGTCATCGGTCTGACCGGCCAGACCGGCGCCGGCAAATCAAGCGTTTCTAAAATTATCCGTTCGCAGGGCATTACGGTCATCGACTGTGACGCGGTCTCGCGCGAGGTGGTTGCCAACGAGAAAGGCTGCCTTGCCGATCTGGCGCTGGAATTCTCAATTCTAATTTTAAATATGGATGGCACGCTCAACCGCAAAAAGCTGGCGGAAATCGTTTTTGGCGACCCCAAAAAGCTTGAGCGATTAAACGCGCTGATCTTTCCTTATATACGCAGCTATCTCAACGAGCGCTTGAGTGCGCTTGAGGCGCAGGGTGAGCGTCTGGTGGTGCTTGACGCCCCCACGCTGTTCGAGAGCGGCATTGACGCCGACTGCGACTCGGTCATCTCGGTTATCGCACCGGAGGCGCTGCGCCTCAACCGCATTGTTGTGCGTGACCATCTGACCGACGAGGAGGCGCGCCGCCGCATTGCCGCACAGCATAACGACGCCTATTACACCTCGCGCTCTCAGCTTGTTATTGTCAACGACAAGGATCAGCAGGAGCTGCATGTTAAAACGCTTGAGCTGGTCGGCATGCTGCACAGTGCACTGCAAGAGCCGTGCAATTGCGGTTACGGCGCCGCCGCTTTGGACGAAGAGGATGTCCGGGATCGGCAGGAGGGCGACGCATCATACCGCGCGGCACAAAAAAATACCGT
>JAEWYJ010000173.1 GCA_023395695.1 Bacillota bacterium
TTCCCCTTTGGCGCTGGTTTTGCCGGTCTTGCACAGTTATTATGCCGCCGAATCAGAGTATGGCGCGCAGGTTGGCGCGCTCCTTGGAAATATGACCTGCGACGGCGCTCTCAGGGTTAAAGAGCGAGTCGTAGCGATAAAGCATAAAGCCCTGATAGCATGAAGCCTCGCGCGCCTCGTCAACCATATCGCGCATCATGGTCGTGCAGTTAAGCCACTCGTTGGCGCCGCTGCCAGCCCATTTGTCCGAAACGCCGCATTTATAAACCGCCAGGCCGACGTAGAGCGCAACACCCGAGCCCCGGGCCATTTTATCCCACAGCGCCAGCGTGCTACCGTAGGGCGCCGAGTCGTTATCAAAGCCGTAATATATCTGCGGGCAGATATAATCGACATAACCACTGCCTGACAGCCACTTCTGAACGTCGGCAAACTGGCCGTTGTAGTTGTTGTCCATACGCGCCTGCGGGCTGATGCCAAAGAGTACCGAGGCGTCGGCCGCCTTCACCGCGGCATAGACCTGCCGCACCAGCGTGTTGACATTCTCGCGCCGCCAGTCTCCCTGAGAAAGCGACCCACCCGCCGAGCGATAATCGCGGTAATAGGCCGCATCGAACGCCTCGTCGGTCGTCGGGTAGAAATAATCATCAAAATGAATACCGTCGATATCATAGTTTTCCACCAGCTCCACGACGCCCTGCGTAATAAGCGCACGGGCTGTCTTGCTGGCCGGATTATAGAAGACGCCGCCGCTGTAGGAGATTGCCGTGTCCTTGCCCTGCCGGATGGCCTGTACCGCCGGGTTGGAGGAAGCAAGCTCACGCGTGCTGCCAACAGCCAGTACACGGTAGGGATTGATCCACGCCTCAATGCGCAGGTCGTATTTTCTGGCGGCCGAAATCATAACATCCAGCGGATCATAGCCGGGGCTGCCGCCCTCGGTGCCGGTCAGCACATAGCTCCACGGAAAGATATCGGAAGCATACATGGCATCGCCAAACGGACGCACCTGAACATATACGGTGTTCAGGCCGTAATCCGCAATCGCCTTAAAAGCGCTGTTTATGTTTGAAGAAAAGCTGGACTTATTCTGATCTCTGGCCAGCGAATAAAAATCGAGGTAAGAAATCCAGATGCCGCGCACCTCATCCAGGTTGCTGCGGGTCGGCGCATAGGCCGGCTCTGTTTCGGTTTCCGACTCAGGAACGCTTGAAACGGACGGCTGACTGCTCGGTTCCGCAGCCACAGGCTGCGACTGCGGCGCCGCGCTGGAAACCGGCGGCGGGCTGCTTGAAGCCGGAGACTGCGCCGGTGGCGCCGGTGCAACGCTTGAAGCAGGCGGCGGGGCCTCAGACTGGGATGCGGCTTCCTCCTGCGCCTGAGAGGACGCGTCCGTCTCTCCGGCGGGCAGCGGCTGATCGGCCGGCGGAAACTCGGCGGGATATGCAGGCGCAGCCGACCCGCTGCTGCTCTGCGGCGGTTCAAGCTGGCCCGTGCTGGAGACCACCCCGCCGCCGCACCCGGCCAGTGCCGTTAAAGCAATGGCGGCGGCCAGCAACAGAGCGGTAAATTTATTAATACTGCGTTTCATTCTTTTACCTCACAATACACCATATAGCACTTTATTTTACCGCTTATCGCCAATCGGGTCAAGTCAAACCAAGGACGCTTTTGCACATTTAACAGTAAAACGGCTCGGAAAATTATGCTAAAGGCAGCGCTATCTTCCTTAATCGCTTACATGCAGTGGCATTTGCGCCATTTTGCTTTTAATTCTGGCAATTTCCATCTTGTTTTTACGAAATTATAGTGTAATAAAATTGCCAGATTACTGCCTGTAAAACCGGGTTTTTCTTGACCAAAAAGGCTCCTGGTATTATGATGTAAAAAGAACGCAAAGGAGGCGCGTGACCCATGTTTTTTATCGGATTGTTCGGCACAAATTTCAAAGTGAGCCCGACGGGCTATGTGCAGGCCGGTCGCTGCCCCTGCTGCGGCAGCGAAAAGCCGTTCCACCTGGCGAAAAAATATCAGTATTTTCATGCCTTTTTTATCCCGCTGTTCAAGTTTCACTCCTCTTATTTCGCCACCTGCCCCACCTGTGCTAGCATCTTTGAGGTGCGCGACAGCATCGGAAGGGACGCCGAGCAAAACGGCACGGCACAGGCGCGGCCGGGGTCGCTGCATCTTTTGCAAAATAATTACCGCCCGGCCTGCCCCCAATGCGCCGCGCTGCTGGGCGCGGACGACCGCTTTTGCCGCAGCTGCGGCCGGCCCGTTGAAAATAACACCCTCTAAGTAACCGCCGGTAAACGCCTGCGAATATCCAACAGGCGCTGCCGCGCCGGCCCGATGTACCCCGACGTGCACTTTAATCTTCCGCATACAGATACGGGCTTTTAGCCGGTGTACTGTTCAGCCAAAGTCTCCCGCTGCGGCGGGAGGCTTTTTTGGCCGCCAACTGCTCCTTGTCCCGTCATACCCGCACGGCGGGGTCGCTTTTTGGAAAGCAGCAGCACGACCGATGATATGGCGGGTGCGGCCAGGCTGCACAGCAGCACCGTCTTCATCTGGGCGGCGCTCAACGCCGTTGTAAGGAACACCGATGAAACCGCCGGGTGATATACCGCCCCAAATACACAGAACATGGAGGTCAGCGCCGCAGCCAGCAGCAGCGGATTGCTAAACGGGTTGATCTGCAAAAGGCCCTTGGTCTCGTTGCGGCACTCAAACACATGAAACAGCTGCGTCATCGTCAGCGTGCACAGCGCCGCCGTGCGCGCCGTTTTAAGGTCGGCCCCGCTGCCGACCGTCAGCGAGAACACGCCAAGCGTCGTCAGGCCGATGAGCACGCCCCGAAACAGAATTTTACCCAGCAGCCCACCGGAAAAGATAGAATCGGCCGCCTTGCGCGGCGGCTGACGCATCACCTGTGGGTCAGAGGGCTCCAGCCCCAATGCGATGGCGGGCAGTCCGTCGGTCACAAGGTTGACGAGCAGCAGCTGAATCGGCGTAAGAATAACCGGCATGCCCATGAGCATACCCACAAACATTGTGAAAACCTCACCCGCGTTGCAGGAGAGCAAATAGCGCAAAAAGCGGCGGATATTCTGGTAAATGGTGCGTCCCTCTTCCACCGCCGCCACAAGCGTGGCAAAATTGTCGTCGAGCAGAATCACGTCGGCGGCTTCGCGTGTCACGTCGGTGCCGCCCTCGCCCATTGCCACGCCGATGCTCGATTCCTTGACGGCGGGCGCGTCGTTGACGCCGTCGCCGGTCATGGCCACAATTTCACCGTTGGCCTTCATGGCGCGCACAATACGCAGCTTGTGCGCCGGGCTGACGCGGGCGAACACCGTTGCGGCTTTGCAGCATTCCTGCAATTGCGTTTCGGTCATGGCGTCTAGCTTATCCCCGGTAATAACATCGGCCTCGCCCCTGCCCTCTCCTTTGAGAATACCCAGCTGCCGCGCCACCGCTTTGGCTGTTACGGCGTGGTCGCCGGTAATCATCACAACGCGAATCTGCGCCGTGCGGCAGGCCGCCACCGCAGCCGCAGCTTCGGGCCGCGGTGGGTCAAAAAGTCCGGCTAACCCGGCGAATACCAGATTATTCTCGGGTGCTTCGCCGCTTTGCCCCTGCTCGCGGAAAGCAAATCCCATCACCCGCAGCGCGTCGCCCGCCAGCCGGGCATTGTCCTCCGCTATTTTGCGCCGTAGTTCAGGCGTCAGCGGTACGCTGCCCTGCGCGGTGGCAATGCGGGTGCAGCGCGAGAGCACCAGCTCGGGGGCCCCCTTCATATAAATACGGTTTACACCATCGGCCCCGCCGCCCCAGACGGTCATGCGCTTGCGGGTCGAATCAAAGGCCAATTCGCCGCGCCTGAAAAAATCCGCAGGACGCACCCCGGCCTCCAATGCCGTTTTAAGCAACGCCGTCTCGGTCGGGTCGCCCGAAAAGGTCAGGCTTTCCGGCTCCTCGCGGCCCCAGAAGCCGCGTTTCTTGGGCTGCGATTTTGCGTCGTTGCAATAGGCCGCCGTTTCCAGCAGCGCTTTAAGCTCCGGATGCCGCAGCAGCAGCGATTTGATCTGCCCGGGTGCATGCTCACCCGATACGGTCACCAGCTTTTGCACCGTCATGCGGTTTTGGGTCAGCGTGCCGGTTTTGTCCGAGCAAATAACCGTGGCGCACCCCAGCGTCTCTACTGCGTGCAGATGTTTTATCAGCGCATTGCGGCGCAAAATGCGGCGTACAGCCAGCGCCAGCGAAATGGTCACGATAGCAGGCAGCCCCTCGGGCACCGCCGCCACCGCAAGGCTGATACCGGTTATCAGCATATTTAGGGGCGCCTCTCCACGCCACACCCCGGCCGCCGCTACCAGCAGGCAGATGACAAGGCAGCCTGCGCCTATGGTTCGCCCAACCTGATCCAGCCGCTTTTGCAGCGGCGTCTGCTCCTCCTCAATGTCGCTGAGCATGCCCGCAATGGCCCCCATCTCGGTCGCCATTCCGGTGGCGGACACCTGCGCCTCGGCCCTGCCGGCCACCACATGGGTGCCCATAAACACCATCGCATCATGCGCGGCGCGCGCGTTGGACTCGTTGCCTGTGACCGCCCGCTTAATACAGGCCTCCGATTCCCCAGTCAGCAGCGCCTCGTCACAGGCCAGCGCATTTTGTGTGCATACCACCGCATCGGCAGCAACACAGTCACCGGCTGAGAGCAGCAGCAGGTCTCCCTGCACCACCTTGGCGGCCGGAATTTCCTCCTCTTGCCCGTCGCGCCGCACGCGGGCCAGCGGAGCCGACAGCCTGGCCAGCGCTTCAAGCGTCTGCTCGCAGCGCAGCTCCTGAAAAAAGCCCAGCAACGCGTTTATCAGTACAATCACCACAATGGCCGCCGCCTCGTGCAGCTCCCCCAGAACCGCTGAAACCGCCGTGGCAACCAGCAGTATAATCACCATCAGATCGCGGAACTGTCCCGCAAATATTTTTAGCGCCGAATGCTTTTTGCCAGTATCCAACCGGTTTTCTCCATTTTCCAGCAGCCGCCGCTGCGCTTCCCGTGTGGAAAGTCCCGCCATTTCATCCCGCTCGTGCCCCATGAAAAAAATCTCCCTTCTTGTCCTTCCGATTTGTTTATATTTATTCGGGGCTGTCCAAAAATATGTAGGATTGCAATATGGCCGGGTTACCTTTGACATTCGGCCCGTTTGCGCGTAAAATAGAGACGATTGTAAAATTTTGCACGGAGGTCTTTAATATGAAGAACGGCTTTATCCGCGTGGCCTGCGCTTCCCCTGAGCTGAGGGTGGCCGACTGCGCCTTCAACGCCGGAAAAATGGCCGAGGTTATCAGAGATGCTGTCGCCAAAAGAGTGCGACTGCTGGTATTTCCTGAGCTTTCGCTGACCGGCTATACCTGCGGCGACCTGTTTTCGCAGCGGGTGCTGCTGGAGGGCGCGCAAAAAGGTCTGCGCACCTTGCTGAGAGCCTCGGTCGGTTTTGAGATGGTTATTGTCGCCGGTTTGCCGGTTTCCGCCTTTAATAAGCTTTACAACTGCGCCGCCGTCCTGCAAAACGGCAAGCTGCTGGGCGTTATCCCCAAGGCGCATCTGCCTAACTACGGCGAATTTTATGAGCAGCGCAATTTCGCACCCGCTTTTGAGGGCGCCGGCAGCATCACGCTGTGCGGCCAGACCGCGCCGTTCGGGCAGCACCTGCTGTTTGGCTGCGAGGAACTGCCCGATTGGACGTTCGCGGTCGAAATCTGCGAGGATCTCTGGGTGCCTCAACCGCCCTGCGTCTCCCATGCGCTGGCGGGCGCTACGGTGATCGCCAACCTGTCGGCCAGTGACGAAATTGTCGGCAAGGCCGACTACCGCCGCCGCATGCTGCAAAGCATCTCGTCCCGTCTGCTCTGCGGCTATCTCTACGCCGACGCCGGCAACGGAGAATCGACGACCGATATGGTGTTCGCGGGTCATTCAATGATCGCAGAAAACGGTGCTATGCTGGCCGAAGCGCCGCTTTTTTCAAATAATACAATTTACACCGAGCTGGACGTTCAGCGCCTGGTCGGCGAACGCCGCCGCATGAGCACCTACCCCGCCGCCAACGACGCGGGTTACCAGCGTATTCCCTTTTCGGTAACCATGACCGAAACGACGCTCACCCGCTATATTGCGCCGTTGCCCTTTGTACCCGCCTCCTCGGCCGAGCGCACCGAGCGCTGTGAGGATATTCTGGCGATTCAGGCGCACGGCCTGCGCAAGCGACTGCTGCATTCCGGCGCCAAGACGGCAGTGCTGGGCCTTTCGGGCGGGCTTGATTCCACCCTTGCGCTGCTGGTGTGCGC
>JAEWYJ010000199.1 GCA_023395695.1 Bacillota bacterium
CAAAGCGAGCTTGGCGCCTTTGTTAAAAACCGCGTGCGATTTGTCGGCGTTTCGGATGATTATCTGATCTCCGACGACCGCCCCGGCGCGCGACTCGGCATCTATTATTACGAAATGGGCGCGTCGCCCCGAAAGCCCGCCGTTGTCTACGACCGGCGCGATGCCTCGGTCAACCGCCTGACGCTTGGCGAGCTGCCCGAGGGGCTGTGGCGCTCCTGCCGGATGTTCCACACCAGCGGCATCAGTCTGGCGCTTTCTCCCGCGCTGCGGGACACGGCAATTGAAACGATCCGGCGTTTTCGCCAAAACGGGGCGCTAATCTCGTTTGACGTCAACTACCGTGCCACGCTCTGGAGCGAGGAAGCTGCCCGCGAGACTATTGAAAGGGTGCTGCCGTTGACCGACATCCTCTTTGTCTCGGAGGAAACGAGCCGTCGGATGTTTCAAAAAACCGGTGCGCTGACCGACATTCTGCGCAGCTACGCCAGAGATTACGGCGTTAAGGTGGTGGCCGCCACCCAGCGGATTGTCCGCAGCCCCAAGCAGCACGACTTTACTTCGACGCTTTATGACGCGGCAACCGATACCTTTTATTCCGAGGCGCCCTATTGCGGCATTGATGTTGTAGACCGTATCGGCTCGGGAGACGCCTATGTGGCCGGTGTGTTGTTCGGACTGTTAAAATTTGACGATCCGCAGCAGGCCGTCTGGTATGGCAATGCTATGTCCAGCGTCAAAAATACTGTTCCGGGCGATCTCCCCAGCTCCGGCTTCAGCGAAATTGAACGCATTATCCGTGATCACCACCAGTCCTCAGCGGACGAAATGACGCGTTGATTTTAACCTAATTGATGAAAAGGAGGCGTGCAGCAGCGGTCTCTCCGCGCTGCGAAGGATACTATGAAGGCTTTTATGGATCAGGACTTTCTGCTGGAAACCGAAACCGCCAGGCACCTTTTCCACAGCTATGCGGCCAAGATGCCGCTCATTGACTACCACTGCCACATCTCGCCCAAAGAGATTTATGAAAACCGCCGCTTTTCCAGCCTTGCCGAGGTCTGGCTGGGCGGACAGCAGCCGGACGGCAGCTATTTTGGCGACCATTACAAGTGGCGCCTTATGCGGGCTAACGGTGTCGGCGAGGAATTCACCACCGGGGGCGCCGACGGGCTTGCGCGCATTACTAAATTTGCCGAGGCGCTGGAAATGGCCATCGGCAACCCCATGTACCACTGGTGCAACCTTGAGCTGAGAAAATTTTTTGGCTATGAGGGCTACCTCTCGCCCGAGACGGCGCCGGAGGTGTGGGCGCGCTGCAACGACAAGCTGCAAAACGACCCGGCGCTCACGGTGCGCGGGCTCATTGAGCAGTCAAACGTCGCCTTTATCGGCACGACCGACGATCCCGTGAACACGCTGGAGTGGCATGCAAAGATTAAGGCTGACGCCACCATCAAATTCAAGGTTTGCCCGTCCTTCAGGCCGGATAAGGCTATAAACATCACAAAGCCCGGCTTTGCCGACTACATTGCAAAACTGGCGGCAAGCGTTGGCAAGCAAAGCCTCGGCTCGGCGCAGGATGTCTGTGACGCGCTGATTGCGCGGCTGGATTTTTTTTACGAAATGGGCTGCCGCGCAAGCGACCATGGTCTTGACTATATTATGTACCGTCCCTTTACAATGGCCGAGGCCGACGCCGCCTACAAAAAAGCGATGGCGGGCAGTGCCCTGTCGCTTGAAGAGGCCGAAAAATACCAGACAGCTGTGCTTGTAAGCCTGGGGCGTGCCTACCATAAGCGCGGCATTGCCATGCAGCTGCATTACTCCTGCCTGCGCAATGTCAACGAGAAAATGTATGCCAAAATGGGCCCTGACACCGGCTACGACATGATTGCCCAGACTGCCTGCGGCGGAAATATTGCGGCGCTGCTTTCGGCGCTTGATGCAACCGACGAGTGCCCCAAGACGATTCTCTATTCGCTCAACCCGTCGGATAACGACCAGATTGCCAGTATTCTCAACTGCTTCCAGTCCGACGCGCTGCCCGGCAAGATTCAGCACGGCTCGGCCTGGTGGTTTAACGACACCAAGAGCGGCATGGAAGCCCAAATGAAGGCGCTGGCCAACGTTGGGCTGCTTGGTAACTTTGTGGGCATGCTGACCGATTCGCGCTCCTTCTTGTCCTACGCCCGCCACGACTACTTCCGCCGCATCCTTTGCAATATGCTTGGCGGATGGGTCGAAAACGGCGAGTATCCCAACGACGAGAAGGCGCTTAAAAAGATTGTGGAGGGCATTTGTTACCGTAACGCCGCCCGCTATTTTGAGGTTAACTGATATTTAAAAAACCAAAATGTAAGGAGCCGTGAATGCTTTGACACCAATGCGGCAAGAGTCGCAGCGGGAAAACGCGCTTGTTCGCAATGTTTTGTACGCTTTTTTCATCAGCGGCGCTGCTTCGCAGCCTCTGGGATCCTTTATTCCGTTCCTGCGTGAGACCTACGGGCTCAGCTACGATTTTTCGGGTATTCTGCTCTCCTGCCAGTCCATCGGCAATCTTTGCTCGGTGCTGCTGGCCGGCGTGCTGCCCGTCTATCTGGGCCGGCGGCGCAGTATCTTAAGCACGGCGGTCTGGATGGCTGCGGGCTATCTGATTTTTGCCATGGGCTGGGGTGCCCCGCTGCTTTTGGCGCTGGCTTTTTTGATGACCGGCATCGCCCGCGGCGGCAACTCCAATTTTTCGGGCGTTATGATTAGTACGCTGCCCGAGCCTAAGGCCACACGCGGTTATAATTTGCTGCACGGCTGCTTTGCTGTGGGCGCGCTGCTGTCGCCCCTGCTGCTGGTTGCGCTGACCCGGCGCTGGCCGGGCTACGGCTGGCGGCTGATGGCGGGCGTCCTGTTTTTGCTGGTACTCAGCCAGCTTATCGTCTATTGGCGCATGCCCATGCCCCCCGAATCGGGTGCAAAGGGTATTCGCTCGGTTGACCGCAGCTTTTTAAAGGTTCGGCAGTTCTGGCTGGCGGCTGCAATTCTGTTTTTTTACATCTCCTGCGAATACGCCATCGTGGGCTGGCTCGTCACCTATTTTCAGGATATTGGCGTGCTGGATGCCAGCCATTCTCAGATGATGAACAGTCTGCTGTGGCTGGTTATCTTTGCCGGACGCATGGTAGGCGCAGCCATTACCGGTAAAATTTCGCGCGCTAAGGTGTTGCTGGTTGACGGCATTGGGTTTTTCCTGTTCTTTTTGCTCGTATTTTTCAGCCGCAGCACGCTGCCGATTACAATAGGTATTATCGGTGTCGGCTTCTTTATGGCCACCATTTATCCCACGGCCTTTGCCTTTGGCAGTGATTATATCAAGGGCAATGACCTGGGCTCCAGCGCTATGATTTTCACCGGCAGCGCCGGCGGTATCATCACGCCCGCGCTTGTGGGCTTTGTGGCCGAGCAGTCGGGCATCCGCGCCGGCATGGGCGTTGTGGTCGTGCTGACCTTCCTGCTCGTGCTGTCTATTATCTTTAGTATTTTGAGCGTTCGTAAAGCGTAAATTGCTTAAAAGCCGTGTTCGCAGGTTGAAATAACCGTATTGACAACTGCTTTTGTGCCGCGCTGCGTTAGAAACGTTCGGAACACATTCGGCCAATATAGTGGTGCTTTTGCTCTGTCCGGTGCAAAAGCAATTTGCCAATCCGGCCTTTTTCGCCGGTGAATATCGCCTCTTGTTTCTGAAAGGAGAAGCTTATGGATAAGCTGAGCTACAAGCTGTTAAAATCTCAGGGCTTTGAGGGCTACCTGCTTGAATCCGCCCCCGAACGGGTGCTGCAATTCGGAGAGGGGAACTTTCTGAGAGCCTTTGTGGACTATTTTATCGACAATTTAAACGAAAAGGCGGGCTTTAACGGCAAGGTGGTGCTCGCCCAACCCATCGCCCCCGGTCTGGCCGATATGATTAACAAACAGGAAGGGCTGTACACGCTGTTCCTGCGCGGACAGGAAAACGGCGAAAAGGTCAACCGCAAGCGGGTAATTTCCTGCGTGTCGCGCTGCATCAACCCTTATCAGGATTACACCGCGCTGCTTGACTGCGCCAAAAATCCCGATTTGCGGTTTCTGGTCTCAAACACGACCGAGGCGGGCATCGTATTCGACCCCGATTGCAAATTTGACGACACGCCGCCCGGCAGCTTTCCCGCCAAGCTGACCCGCTTTTTATACGAGCGCTATCAGTTGGGCCTGCCCGGCTTTGTAATTTTGTCCTGCGAGCTGATTGACCACAACGGTGAGGAACTTAAAAAATGCGTCGGCCAATATATTGATCTTTGGGACCTGAGCACGGGCTTTGCCGGGTGGGTGCAGGCGGAAAACATCTTCTGCTCGACGCTCGTTGACCGCATCGTTACCGGTTATCCCCGCGCTGAGGCTGCCGCCATCTGCGAGGAGCTGGGCTATGAGGACAATCTGATTGATACCGGTGAGGTATTCGGCTTTTGGGTCATCGAGGGCCCTCAGTCGCTTAAAGCGGAGCTGCCGTTTGAGGCGGCCGGTCTGCCGGTTATTATCGTTGACGACCACACCCCCTACAAGCAGCGCAAGGTGCGCATCTTAAACGGCGCGCATACCTCAATGGTGCTCGGCGCTTATCTCGCAGGGCAGGATATTGTCCGCGACTGCATGAAGGACGACGTTATCCGCGGCTTTATGAACAAGACCATCTATGACGAGATTATTCCGACGCTTGATTTGCCCAAGGCCGATCTTGCCGATTTTGCCGCCGCTGTTGCCGAGCGGTTTGCCAACCCCTATATTGACCACGCGCTGTTGGCCATCTCGCTCAATTCCACCGCAAAGTGGAAGGCTCGCGTCATGCCCAGCCTGCTCGAATATAAAAAGCGCACCGGGAAGCTGCCGGCCTGCATCACCTTTTCGTTCGCCGCCTACATCGCATTTTATCATGCGGGGGGGACGCGCGGCGCCGACTGCCTGATTGGCCGGCGCGGAGAGGATACCTTTGAGATTAAGGATGATCAGTGGGTGCTTGATTTTTATTATGACCACCGGGACGATAATGCCCAGGCGCTGGCCCACGCCGTTATCCACAACGAAAAAATGTGGGGCGCTGAGCTGTCCGAGCTGCCCGGTTTTGAAGAGGCCGTCGACACTGCGCTTGCGCGCATTGAAGCCGCCGGTATGTATCAGGCCATGAAAGAATGCCTGTAACGCCAATAATACGGGAGGACCCGCTTATGAAGCTGATTCAAATTCACCCGTCAGATAATGTTGCCATTGCGCTGTCGCCCATTGCACAGGGCGAGGCGTTAACCGTCTCGGGCCGGCAGGTCACTGCCGCCGAGGCTATCCCTCAGGGTCACAAGCTGGCGCTGGCGCCCATTCCAAAGGGCGCGCAGATTATTAAATACGGCAACCCCATTGGCCGCGCAACGGCGGCTATCGGGCCTGGCAGCTGGGTGCATACCCACAATGTGCAGACGACTCTTTCTGAGGCCGAGGACTATACCTACCACCACAAGCAATTTTTGCTGCCGGAAGTGGAGCCGAAAAGCTTTATGGGCTTTCGGCGGCCCGACGGCCGGGCGGCCATTCGTAACGAGCTGTGGATTATTCCCACCGTGGGTTGCGTCAACAGCGTCGCCCAGCATCTGGTTCAAAGCAACCGGCATCTTGTTAGCGGCACTATTGAGGGGCTGTACGCTTTTGGGCACCCGTTTGGCTGCAGCCAGATGGGGGATGACCACGCCCAGACCCGCAAGCTTTTGGCGGCGCTTTCCCACCATCCCAATGCCGCAGGTGTGTTGGTGCTGGGCCTTGGCTGCGAGAACCTGACGCTTGCACAGTTTAAAGAGGAGCTGGGCGCATGGGACGACAATCGCGTCAAATTCCTGATCTGTCAGGAGGTTGAGGATGAAATTGCCGCAGGTTCCGCGTTGCTTACCGAGCTGGCTGATTATGCGGCCGCTTTCTCACGCGAGCCGATACCCGCCGGCGAGCTGGTTGTGGGCATGAAATGTGGCGGTTCAGACGGACTTTCCGGCATTACGGCCAACCCCACTGTCGGGCGCTTCTCCGACCGGATGGTGGCGCTTGGCGGCACCACCATTTTGACCGAGGTGCCCGAGATGTTCGGCGCGGAATCCATTCTGCTCGACCGCTGCGAAAACCGGGACGTCTTTGACCGGGCCGTTAAAATGATCTCCGACTTTAAGTAGTATTTTGTC
>JAEWYJ010000248.1 GCA_023395695.1 Bacillota bacterium
GTTTAAGCAGTACGCAAGGGAGGGAAACCGCTATGACCAAGGCCCATATTCGGGCAGCCGTGGCCGCCTGCCCACTGTTTTCGGGCTGCGAATTAGACGAAAGTACGCTGACGGCGCAAAGCTTTAAACGCGGAGAGACGGTCGCCGATACGTTGGACGGCGCGCCTGTAATTGGCATTATTGCCAAAGGGCGAGTGGGTGTTTACGGCATTTCGCCGGGCGAAAGCGCTGTCAGCCTTTCAAGTCTGGGCACAGGCGAAGCGTTTGGCATCAGCAACCTGTTTACCGCCAGTGCGCTTGAAACCCGGCTGTGCTGCCAGGAGCGTACCGATATTGTGTTCGTTCCTAAGCGCGCATTTTTACAGATGCTTGGCAGCAGTCCCGTGCTGGCCGAGCGCTATATGACGCTTTTAAACAGCAAAATCCGTTTTCTGATCCGGCGCGTCGCGCTGCTGACGGCGCATTCGGGCCGGGCCAAACTGGCCGATTACCTGCTGGCCAACGCAGGCAGCGACGGCACTGTACGGCTGGACTGCCCAAAAGCGCAGCTGGCACCGCTGCTGGGTATGAGCCGCGCCGCGCTGTTCCGTGAGCTGGCGGCCCTCTCGGATGCCGGGCTGATTGTGGTGGCAAAGAACTGCATCACGCTGCTCGACCGCGGCGCAGTTGTCCGGCATATCCGCCCCCAGAACTTGGACTGAACGCCCGGAAATGAGATACTGAGGCCCGCACCTCCGAACGAACCCAAGGCTTGAAACAAGGAATTTAGCATCCCTAGGGTCGTGGACTGCATCCGCTTCTTGCGGGGGCACAGGCCAAAATGTGCCGTGCGCCGGTGCCACAGGCCTGACCGCGCGGTTACTTCCCCACAGAGAGCGGAACCCAGCCCAAACGTACAGTCTATTTTATATGCTGTCGCGTTATCCTTCCAGACCAGTCTCCGGCCCCTGTTGTTCGTTTTACAACGCACAAAATAATCTCCCCATTATGGGGAAGTTTTTAAATTAATCAACCACATCACCGGCGTTTGCCAATTGCTGCGTGAATCGCGCTCGGCACGGGCGTGTTAATTCCAAAATTTTAGCTTAAAGGAATGTTTGTTACAATGAAAAAACTACTCGGCTTCATACTGGCTCTCACCCTCATTTTAGGCGGCTGTGCTGCCCCCTCCACCTCCCTGTCGTCCGCACCCACATCGTCTGAGCCGTCGTCCGCTTTAGCGGTGTCCGAGCCGGCCGAGCCGCTGCCGGTTGCGGCGCTTAAGGGTCCTACCGCCATGGGCATGGTTAAACTGATGGCCGACGACGAAGCCGGGCACCGCTACAGCTTTACCATTGCGGGTTCGGTGGATGAAATTACGCCCAAGCTGGTGCAGGGCGACATTCAGATTGCAGCCGTACCGGCCAACCTCGCTTCGGTGCTTTACAACAACACCAGGGGCGGGGTGCAGGTGCTGGCCATCAACACGCTGGGCGTGCTTTACATCGTCGAAAACGGCGATGATATCCACACCGTCGAGGATCTGCGCGGCAAGACGATTCTGTCGGCAGGCAAGGGCGCCACGCCGGAATATGCGCTGAACTTTATGCTCATGCAAAACGGACTTGACCCCGAAAAGGATGTCACGATTGAGTACAAATCCGAGCATAGCGAATGTGCCGCCATATTGAACACCAAGGACAAGGCAATCGCCATGCTGCCGCAGCCCTTTGTAACCGCCGCACAGATGAAGAACGAGACGCTTCGTGTTGCGCTCGATCTTAACCGCGAGTGGGCGCTCGCGCAGGAGACGCCCTCGTCGCTGATTACCGGCGTTGTGGTGGCCCACACCGATTTTATCCGGGAGAATCCGCAGGCTGTAGCCGATTTTCTCACCGCCTACAAGGCGTCGGTCGACTATGTCACCGCGCCTGAGAATATTGAGCCCGCGTCGGATTTAGTTGCCAAATATGACATTGTATCGGCCGCCATCGCCCAGCGCGCCATTCCCCAGTGCAACATTACCTTTATTGCAGGCGAAGAGATGCGTGCGCGTTTGAGCGGCTACCTCTCAATTCTGCACGAACAGAACCCCAAGGCCGTGGGAGGGACAATACCCGGTGAAGACTTCTATTTCGTCGGCTAGCCCGCTTTACAAGGCGCTCTTAAAGGGCGGCGCGGTGCTGTTCTGGCTGCTGCTGTGGCAGCTGGGCAGCATGGCGCTGTCGCAGAATATTTTGCTGCCCGCCCCCGCTGCGGTGCTTAAACGGCTTGCGACGTTGTCGCTTGAGCCAGCGTTCTGGCGCTCGGCCGCCTTTTCGTTTGGGCGAATTGCCGCCGGATTTTTTGCCGCACTTTTGGGGGGCGCACTGCTAGCGGCCGCCGCCGCACGGTTTGCCCCGGCGGATATTTTGCTCGCACCGCTTATGGCGGTCATTAAGGCCTCGCCGGTGGCGTCTTTTATTATCCTGCTGCTGCTGTGGGTGCCGTCGCGCAATTTGTCGACCGTCATTGCGTTCATGATGGCACTGCCGATTATCTACACAACGCTCTGCGAAGGACTGCGCGCCACCGACCCCGCTATGCTGGAGCTGGCCGATGTTTTTAAGGTGCCGCCGATGCGGCGGCTGCGCTATCTGTACCTCTCGCAGCTGCTGCCCTACTTACGCTCGGCCTGCGCCGTCGCAATCGGCCTGTGCTGGAAATCCGGCATTGCCGCCGAGGTTATCGGCATCCCAAAGGGTTCGGTTGGCGAGCGGCTGTACGAAGCCAAAATCTATCTTGACATTCCCGACCTGTTCGCGTGGACAGCGGTTATTGTATTGTTAAGCATGCTGTTTGGCCGGCTGTTTCTGGCGCTGCTCGACACGCTTGTCCGCCGCATAGAAAGGATGTGATTACCGTGACGCTGACCGCCGACGCACTGACCGTCCGCTTTGGCGCAAACACGGTGCTCCAAGACTTCTCTCACCGGTTTGAGCCGGGCATCACCTGCATTTTGGGCCCCTCTGGCTGCGGAAAAACCACGCTGCTGCGCACATTGATGGGACTGATCGTCCCCGATTCCGGGCAGGTGCTGTGCGAATTTCCCGACCCTAAAAGGAGCGTTTTGTTTCAGGAAAACCGCCTGTGCGAAAATATAAGCGCCCTCTCGAACCTGCGCTTTGTCTGTTCCTTGCGCACCAAGCGCCAAATGGCGCAGGCGCTGACACAGGCCGGTCTGGGAGAAAGCCTTCATCTGCCGGTTAAAAATTTAAGCGGCGGCATGCAGCGCCGTGTGGCGCTGGTGCGTGCGCTGCTGGCCGATTTTGACCTGCTGTTTTTAGACGAGCCTTTCACCGGCCTTGACGAACAAACGCGAGACCGGCTGCTGCCCCTGATCGCGCAATACGCCGTCGGCAAAACCGTGCTGCTCGTGACCCACGACGGGGCGCTGCCCCCAAAGCTTGACGCTTGCACGCTGCGGTTAGATTGATGGCATAGCCCGGTTATATGGCCAAGCAACCCCAAAATAGGGGCTGTCTCTTCGGCCTGCTTCTCAACCTGCTGCGTCGCCCGTTTTGCGGCGTACAAAATAGCCGCGCCAATCCTATACCTATTCTTATTTCTAAAGTGTTGGGCTATAAATGCCGGCCCTTTTGCAACAGCTGCTGCAAAAGGGCCGGCATTTATTTTATGCACAGCGCGGTACGCGCTGTATGACGACAAAGAAAACCGGATACCACAGCGGCTATGCACACCGTACAGCGTAATGGCCGCCTACACAGCCTTTTCGCGTTTCATTAAAGCTCGCGCATAAGCTGGAAGGTCTGCATCAGGTCCAGAACGCCATACCCCCATTGGGGATTGGGATATTGTATGCTCCCGCTGCGCGAACAGCCGCGGATCAGGTAAGCGCGTATCTGGTAGGTACTAAAAGCAATGTCGTTGCCTTCTACCACCCCCCATTGCATCATAAGCGCACAGGCACCCGCCACAATGGCAGTGGAAACGCTGGTACCGTCCATTCGGCCATAGCCGCTGGGGTAATAGCCGCCAATATTAACGCCGGGCGCCACGAGGTCGGGCGCGAGCAGCTCAATTCTGGTCGGCCCCCACGAGGTTCTGGCGTACAGGCTTTCCTGCTGGGCGTCGTAGGCGCCACTGCAAATGCCGCCTATCATTACGCCCGGTACCGTAATGGTGTAGTAGGGCGAGGTGGACAAAAACTCTACCTCCGGATCGACAAAGCCGGTCATCGGCAGCCATGCGTGATAGGTGCCGTCCAGAATAATGTCGCCGTGCAGCGTAATGGTCCATATCCCCGGGGAGGCCCGAATTAACCGCACAATCGTCAGCTGTGCGCCGGTGCCCTCCATTGGGAAATAGTAGTTGACTTCAATCACCGAAGGTTCCATAACCAGGCTGGTCGTGCGGGAGCTGCCCGCCTTGGCGGGTAACCTGCCCACCGTCTCGCCGGCGGGGGAGGTAATGGAGACCGACATTCGGTCCGACACGTTGTTCCAAATGGAAATATAGACGTCGGACTCCTGTTCGCCAATCTTCAAGTCAATATTCTGTGTCTCGCCTTTGGCACTGATCGTCCCCATCGTATGGTGGCGGGCCTGACTTTCGTTCCCTGCTGCAACACACAGACACACCCCCCGCTGATTGGATACGCCACTTAAATATTCCGCAAAAACGCTGTAGCCGTCGTGGCTGCCGAAATTACTGCCCAGCCCTATGCAGATAACAACCGGCTTGTTGAGCTTTCTGGCCCGCATAAGAATATACTCCACACCCAGCATCACCGCGCTCGACTCATAGGCGTTTTCCTGATTCGGCGGTACGAGATAGCGTTCCAGATAAAACGGCCGGGCCTTTCGCAGCTTGACGGCAATAATGCCGGAATCGGGTGCGGCGCCGATAAAACCGCTCACCGAGCGGCCCGCGGCGCCCGAAGCCAAAAAGGTGCCGTGTCCCGCCGTATCCTCGTGGGGAACAAGCTCGCGGGGGTTAGGCGAACGCAGCGCCGCGGTAATTTGCGCCTCGGTATACTCGGTTCCAAGCCAGTTTGGCTCAGGCGACGGGCCCGGAGCGGTCTGGTCGTAGATATAATGGATTTTGGTCGAACCGTCCTCATAGCGGAAAATATCCAGCGTATAATCAATGCCGGTGTCGACAAAGCCAATTATGACGTCGCGCCCAAGCAGGTCGAGATAAGGCTGCCGGTGCACCTGCAAAATGCCGCTGGCTTCCAGGCTCGGACGGTCCAGAAGGCCCAGCACCAGCGAAGCCGAACTGATAAAGCTGCTGCCAAGCTCGGCCATCACATCCTCAAACGCGCGGGGTCTGGCATAATAATACGTATAACGCCCCGCAATGGTAAAGGCGGAGGCCAAATCGTTATGTCCACGTACATATTCATCAAAAATATCGCTTTTACGCACGACAAAATCCACGATATCCGGCTCCTGAATCAGTTCTTCATACAACAGTTGATTATCTATAATATCTATCGGAATGCGCCCCCTCTCTGGTTCAGGATGCTTAACTCGCTCATCGTATCGCAAAGGTTTAGCGCGCCGTAGCCCCATTCCGGGTTCGGGTAGGTGCGCGGAAAGCTTCTTGCGGCGCTGCGGCACAAAAATGCTTTGATTCGCTCGCCGTACAAAAACGGGTCGTTGCCCCGAACGTTTCCCCACTCAAGCATAAGCGCGGCCGAGCCGGTGACAAACGGCGTGGCAATGCTGGTACCGGTAAAGCGGTCGTAGCCCCCGCCCGCTTTGGCGCTTAAAACGTTTACGCCCGGCGCCACAAGGTCGGGTTTTTGCCCGTACCGGCCATAAGGCATGCCGCGGCCCGAAAAGTCGGTGCTGGTATTAAGCAGTGAATTGTACGCGCCCACCGATATCACCTTGTAAGCCGTAGCAGGTATGGTAATGGTGTTTTGAATGTTCGGAACCAGAAAGGCGGTCTGACGGGTGACGGCGTCGGTCATCGGCAGCCATATGTCAAACCGTCCGTCGATAATCCGGGTGCCGGTATAGGCCAGACGCCACAGTCCCTGCGGAATGGCCTCCCCCAGCGCGTTGAGCGAAAAATAAACCTCCTGACTCGTGGTATAGTGGTTGGGCTGGCCGTAAAGCACCGACACCTGAACGCGGTCAAGCGCCGTGATGGTGACGCTTTGGGTGCCTGCAATGTTGCCGGTGGATTGCCCCGAGGGCGAAATAAGCTCAAAGTCGATGGAGTCAACAAAGTTTTTCCACAGCGTAATATAAAGGCTGCGCACATTTTCGCCAACGACCATCTCGGCGTAGTTAACCCGTTTTTCGGCTGCCACGCCATGAAAATGGTGACCCGACGAGCCCTCGTTACCAGTGGCAACGCAGATGACGCTTTTCCAGCGCTCCGAAACCGAGTCGAGATATTGCTCGAACAGCGAATTGCCGTCATGCGCCCCCTCGTTGGTGCCGTTGCTGATGTTGACGGCAATCGGGCGCTCCAGCAGCGTTGCCATATCCAGCGCAAATTTTACGCCGCGCATAATGGCGGTGCTCATGGCAAAGCCGATGGCCCCCGTGCGCTCAAGCTTGACGACGATCAGCTCCGCCTCGGGCGCTGCACCCACGTCGCGCGCGTCGTTGCCGTTGCCGTTGCCGGCGGCGACACCGGCCACAGCGGTGCCGTGCCCGATGGTGTCTCGGCTGGGCACAAGGCTGTAGGGGTCGGGGCTTTGCAGCGCGGCGTCAATCTCCGCCTTTGTAAACAGCCGCCCCTTGCCAAAGCCGACCGGCGCAACGCCCTCCAGCGCCTGATCCCACAGATATAAAATTCGGCTGCTGCCGTCGGTATTTCTAAAGTCGGGATGGGTATAGTCAATGCCGGAGTCGATAATGGCGATCAGGACGCCGTTTCCGCGCAGATTAAAGCCCCGCTCGCGCTGAACGGGCGGAATACAGGACTGCTCCATACTGCGCTGCAGCATATAGGCCATCGCCTTGGGCATTTCAAAATATTCGACGCCCCGCACGGTAAAAAGCTTGGAAAAAGCGCTCAGCGGAATGGTCAGGATGGCGTAGTTTTCATTGAGCTGCTCGGGAATACCGTCAAGCTGCCTTGCAATTTCCTCAAGGCTGCCATGAAATTTGATGATGACCTCCATCAGGTTTTCCTCAGACAGCAGCTCGGTCGCAAACCGGACATTGGGCTCCAGCGGAATAAGTCGGTGATCCAAAAATCCACCTCCCTTTTATAGTCGGCCAATGTGAAAAGCGGTATTAATCGGCGTGCGTATGTTTTGCGCCGCAAGGCATGCGAAGCAGGCGGGCTGCCCCGGCTCTGTCTGCCGGCGGACTAATGCCGAATGTACCGACGGCGCCTGCCCCTGACAGCCGTAAAGCTTAGATAACCGGCATGCATCCGCACATGACGGCAGCCCATTAATCTTACAGGCCGCAGGTATTCTATAATAATTGCCGCATATAATCATATTATGGAGGTGGATAAAATATGAGTCCGAACAACACAACCGGGCAGTTGACCAGCTTGGGCGGGCTGGCCGTTAACGTGAATACCCTGGTGACAAACTTCCCCGTGGACAATGCCACTGTCAGAATTATTGAGCCGGGAACCGACAGAATTATTGAGGAGCTTAAAACCGATTCCTCAGGTGTGGCGCCTACGGTAGAGCTCGCCTGCCCGCCGCTGGACTATTCGCTTGAGCCTATGAGCCCGAAGCCCTATGCCGAATATGACGTTCGGGTAGAAGCGCCCGAATTTGAAGGCATTACGATAAACGGCGTGCAGATTCTGCCCGACGTCACCGCACTGCAGGGCGTCGGCATCACGCCTCAGGTCACCAGCCAGGGTGCGCCAGAGGTTATCAACATCATCCAGCACACCCTGTGGG
>JAEWYJ010000018.1 GCA_023395695.1 Bacillota bacterium
TACTGGGGCAATGCGCAACGGCTCGTCTCTGACGAGGCCACTGCGTCTTGGTGCGCGACAGCGCACCGCTTAACAGGGGAACCGCTCTTTTAAACGTATCGGTTGTTGCCCGCTTATGCACTACAACAAGCGCCCCGGACCCGGCAGCGTTTGTTGTTCTTTGGGCTTGTTCGCTGCGCTGTGTGCCTGCGGCGCCAACACCTTTCACGCGCACGAAAACAGTGTCGAAATTTCCGCATAAAGAAAGGATCATCAATTTGAGTGCAATTGAAACCTTGGACCCCCGTTTGCGCAGCATCGCACTGATGGTACGCAGCGGTGCACGGCTGGCCGACGTTGGCTGTGACCACGGCTATTTGATTTGCGCGCTGATGCGCGACGGCAAAATAGACAGTGGCATCGCCTGCGATATTAACCCCAAGCCGCTTGAAAAGGCGCGCGAAGAAATTAATCGGCAGGGGTTAGAAGATAAAATTGCCTGCCGCCTTGGCGACGGGCTTTTTCCATTGGCGCCTGATGAGGTGGACGATATTGTCATCGCCGGCATGGGCGGCGAGATGATCGCTTCTATTCTGGAGCGCTGCGAGTGGGCAAGTCTGGCCAACAAGCAGTTTTTGCTCCAGCCTATGACCAAGGCGCCGTTTCTGCGCCATTGGCTTTGCACCAACGGTTTTTGCATCTCGGCCGAGAAGGCCTCGGTGTCGGGCGACCACGCCTACACGGTTATGCGGGTTTCTTACACCGGCTGGCGGTGTAAGATTAGCCAATACGACCTGTACTGCTATGCGGGGGAGCTGTCCTGCGACATGTCGCGGGAGGCCCGTGAGTATTTGTGGCGCACCGTATCGTCCTTAAAGCGGCAGGAAAGCGGCGTGGAGCCGACCGACCCCGAAAAGGCCGCCCGCCTGCGCTGTCTGATTAATAAACTGATTACGGTCATCGAAGAGGGGATGTGAGCCTGTGGCACTCGACGGCATGATGCTCTCGCTTTTGAGGGACGAGCTTTCGCAGGCGCTGATCGGCAGCCGGGTGGACAAGGTGTACCAGCCTGTTAAAGAAGAGCTGATTTTAAGTCTGCGCGCCCGGCACGAGAACCGCCGCCTGTTGCTTTGTGCCCATGCGGCGTCAGCACGGGCGCATTTTACCGCCATTTCGGTCGAGAACCCCAAGCAGCCGCCAATGTTTTGCATGCTGTTGCGCAAATGGGTCGGCAATGCCAAGCTTGTGGCCATCCGGCAGCCGGGCTTTGAGCGCGTGCTGTTTTTTGACTTTGAAACGGTCAACGATTTGGGCGACACCGTTCTTGTCACGCTGGCGGCCGAGCTGATGGGGCGTTATTCCAATGTCATTTTAATTGGTGCGGACGGGCGCATTCTCGATTCGATGAAGCGCGTCGGTGCCGACCGCTCGTCGCTGCGGCAAATTCTGCCGGGACTGCGTTACGAGAACCCGCCGCCGCAGGAGCGGGTTGATTTGCTGGCGGACGGCGCACAGGCGGTTGTAGCCGCGCTCAGGGCCTCCCCGAGGGATATTGACATCGCCAAGCTCTTGCAGGAGACGCTCTCGGGCGCTTCGCCGATTCTGGCGCGGGAGCTGGTGCACCGTGCGCTTTTCGGTGCATCGGCGAATAAAAGTGCGCTTTCGGAAGCGCAGTACGCTGCGCTGACCGCGCAGCTGGAGGACCTTTGCGCTATGCTTAAGGCGGGGCGGGCACAGCCGGCTACGGTGCTGACGCCGGACGGCGTACCGAAGGACTTTTCGTTCCTGCCCATTACCCAGTATGGAAGTGCTATGCAGCTGCAGTGCTTTGATGAAATTTCGGCGATGCTGGACGCTTTTTATGGCGAAAAAGACGCCGTTGACCGCATGAAGCAGAAAATGAGCGACTTTTCTCGTATGATTACGGCCAGAATAGAGCGTATTGAACGCAAGCTTGCCGCACAGAAGCAAGAACTGCTCGACTGTAAGAACCGCGACCAGCTGCGCCGCTTCGGCGACCTGCTTTCGGCGAATATGTACCAGCTTGAAAAGGGAATGAGCCGTGTCACCACGCCGGATTTTTTTGACGAGGCCGGTGGGGAGGTAACGATCCCGCTTGATATTCGCCTGACGCCGGTGCAGAACGTGCAGCGCTATTATAAGGAATATCGTCGGGCAGACACGGCCGAGAAGATGCTCAAGGAGTTGATTACGCAGGGGGAGCAGGAACTTGCCTATCTGGACACGGTTTACGACCTGATGACCCGCGCACGCTCTGAGGCGGAGCTGTCTGCCATCCGTGCTGAGCTGGGCGAGAGCGGTTATATCAAAGCTGTTGCAGGCGGTAAAAAAAAGCAGGAGCAACGGTTGCCGCCGCTGCAATACCGTTCGTCGGACGGTTTTCTTATCTTCTCCGGCCGCAATAACCTGCAAAATGAGCGCCTGACGCTCAAGGACAGCCATAAGACCGATATCTGGTTTCATGCGCAGAAAACAGCAGGTTCGCACACTGTTTTAATGACCGAGGGGCGCGAGGTGCCAAACCGTACGCTGACCGAAGCGGCTGTTATTGCTGCGGTTAATTCAAAGGCGCGTAATTCCGCCAAGGTGCCGGTGGATTATACGCCGGTCAAAAATGTCAAAAAGCAGCCCGGGGGTAAACCGGGTATGGTGATATATGAAAACTTCTCTACCGCCATCGTCGACCCGGACGGGGCGCTGGCGCAGTCGCTGATGCTGCCTTAGACAGGTGCTTTATTCGCCACCCTGTATGGCCGGCGCAACGTTGTGCGCCCTTAGATACGGGGCGGATGAACAGCCAACTGACGAATACATTAAAAGGAGCTTCCCATGACCTTAGATCAGCTTGACCTGCTGCTTTCGCAGGTGCAGAAGCCTGCGCGTTATACGGCGGGCGAAATGGGTGCGGTGGTCAAAACACGTACGCCCGGCATGCTGCGTTATGCGTTTTGCTTTCCCGATTTGTACGAGGTAGGCATGAGCCACCTCGGCATGAAAATACTGTATGGCCATGCCAACCGCCGCGACGATGTCTGGTGCGAGCGGGTATTCTCGCCCGACGCCGATATGCAGACCGCTATGCAGGAGATGGGTGTACCGCTGTTTGCGCTTGAAAGTCTGGACGAGGTCAAAGATTTTGACCTCATCGGCTTTACGCTGCAATACGAAATGTGCTATACCGAGGTTTTAAACCTTTTGAATCTGGCGGGATTGGCCATTCGCGCCAAGGACAGAACCGACCCGTTCCCGCTTGTTGTCGTAGGCGGACCCTGCGCCTCCAACCCTGAGCCGCTGGCGGATTTTATCGACCTCGTGTCGCTTGGCGAAGGCGAGGAGGTCTCGGACGAGCTGTTTGATCTGTGCATACAAGCCAAAAAGGCGGGTTGGACTAAGCCCGAAATTTTGCGCCGCGCCGCGCAGATACCGGGCATTTATGTTCCGTCGCTCTACGACGTAACCTATAACGGCGACGGCACTGTCTGGGCCGTCACTGCGCGCGAGGGTGCGCCGGCCGTCGTTTCCAAGCGAGTCATTGCCGATCTCGACACGGTTTATTACCCTGAGCGCTTTGTCGTGCCGTTTCTTGACATTGTTCACGACCGCGCGGTTGTTGAGCTGTTCCGCGGCTGCAACCGAGGGTGCCGTTTCTGTCAGGCCGGCTTTTTATACCGACCCATCCGCGAAAAATCAGCCGCGACGGTTGCGCAAAACGCCAAAAATCTTATTGAATCTACCGGCTATGATGAGATTGGCTTGTCCTCTCTTTCGACGAGTGACTACTGCGGCCTGGAGCCGCTGCTCGATTCGCTGCTCGACTGGACCGAGGCGCAGCACGTCAACCTCTCGCTGCCCAGTCTGCGCATCGACAACTTTTCGGCGTCGCTCATGGAAAAGGTCACACGGGTGCGCAAGTCCGGTCTGACCTTCGCGCCGGAAGCGGGTACCCAGCGCCTGCGCGACGTGATCAATAAAAACATCACCGAGCAGAACGTCATGAATACCTGCCGTACCGCATTTTTGGGCGGCTATACGACGGTTAAGCTTTATTTTATGATGGGCCTGCCCACCGAGACGTTCGACGACATCAAGGGCATTGCAGATCTTGCCCAAAAGGTGGTGGACTTGTATTACAGCATGCCCGAGCGTCTCAAGGGCAAGTCGGTCAGTGTTAATATCAGTGTCGCCTGCTTTGTGCCAAAGCCCTATACGCCTTTCCAGTTTGAGCCGCAGGATTCAATGGAGGCGCTGCGCGAAAAGCAGCAATATCTGCTCTCCTGCGTGCGCTCCCGCAAGATTTCGGTCAGCTACCACGACTCGGCCACCAGCGTAGCGGAGGCGGCGCTGGCCAGAGGTGACCGCAGGCTCTGTCAGGTTATCGAAGGTGCGTTTTTGCGCGGCAGCCGTCTGGACGGTTGGGATCAGCATTTTAAACCGCAGGCATGGCAGCAGGCATTTGAGGAGGCCGGACTCGACCCCGACTTTTATGCACGGCGCCGCCGCAGCTATGACGAGGTGTTCCCGTGGGATCATCTCGACTACGGCGTGACCAAAGCGTTTTTTATCCGTGAGCACCAAAAGGCTATGCAGGCGGCCACCACACCGAGCTGTTTTGCCGGCTGTAACGGCTGCGGCGCGCAGCGCCTGACGGGAGGGAGATGCCAATGTATTTAAAGACCGTGCGCGTCTTTTTTAGCAAGTCGGGGCGCGCCATCTATATTTCACACCTTGATCTGATGCGCGCCATGACCCGCGCGTTCTCTCGCAGCGGGCTGCCGGTGTGGTATACGCAGGGTTTTCATCCGCATTTGTATATAACCTTTGCGTTGCCGCTCTCGCTGGGCACCACCGGCCTGTGTGAGTCAATGGAGATTCGTCTGCTTGAGGAGGTTGCAAACGACGAGATTGTCGCGCGCTTAAACGCTGCACTGCCCGAAGGGCTGCACGCTGTCTCGGCGGGTGAGCCGGTCATGGAGCCCAAGGACATTATGTGGGCGGATTACCATGTGCGGCTGCGGTGTGTTCCCGCCGGGGGGGAACAGGCGCTGGCGCACTTTGCGGGGTTGGAGGCGATCCCGATGCAAAAGCGCAGCAAAAAGGGTATCAAGACGGTAGATATTAAGCCGATGCTGCAAATGCTTTTGGTCGAGCGGCAGCCCGACGGGCTGCTGTTGACACTGCGCTGCCGCGCGGGCGTGGAGACGAACCTGAATCCGACGCTGGCGCTGGACGCGCTGGCCGAGCTGACCGGCTTTAGGGCCGACTGGACGGCGATTGAGCGTTTTGCGATTCTGACCGAGGCGCTGGATGATTTTAAATAAGTTTCAAACGGACGGCCCACACAGTATGCGCGGGCCGTCCGTTTGCGTCTGTCAACATCATTCCAACTACAGAAAACTAAGACGCTTTGACGGCTTGTTTTGCACCTGACCGCGTTGTTGTTCTCCTATGCCGTCCCATCTGCGTCCCGTGCCTGCCCGCCACAAGACAATTTTCCCAATTCCGCTTCGCTTTTTCAGCGCATGACAATATGGCGGCCTATTCAGTCCGATAAAGCTTAATCTTTCCGTTGGAGTTTAAAAACCGGATCAGCAGCGCCGCGACGGGGGCGGCCAGCATGCCGGGCAGTCCCAGCGTGCACAACCCGAAGAACATGGCCGTCAGCGTAATGACAGGGTGCAGTCCAAGCGTTTCACCCACCACATGCGGCTCAATGATATTGCGCATCACGGTGATGACGCCGTACAGCACCAGCAGGCCCGCGCCCAGCGGGCCGCGCCCGTTTGCCAGCTCAAAGATGCCCCAGGGAATCAAAATGGCGCCTGAGCCTAAGAGCGGCAGAATATCCAGTACGGCAATAACAGCGGCAATTTTCCAGAACCGCTCAATTCTCAGTGCCCATAGTCCAACCGAAAGCTCACAGAAGGTGATGAACATGATGATCGCATACGCGCGTGCCAGACGCAGCAGGCAGGAGACCAGAAAATTTTTGACATCCAGCATCATGGGACGGAACCGGTGGGGCAGCTGCTGCAATAAAAACAGCGTGACGCGGTCGTAGACCATGGCAATGGCAAATGAAGAGATAATCATAAAAACAAAGCCGACGAGAAACAGTGGCAGACCCTTTAAAAAGTTGGTGAGCAGCGTAATCAGCGAACCGGAGATGCCGGCTACCAGATCCTCGCTGGTGCGCGAAATCAGCGCAAACAGCTCCTCGACCGATATGACCGAGGCGGGCGCCAGCTGCTGAATACGCCAAAGCAGCCTGTCGCCGGCCTGCTGTGCCTGCGGCAGCAGAATGTCGGCATAGTATAATGGGAAATCGGTGGCCAAATCAGCCAGCTTTCCAA
>JAEWYJ010000065.1 GCA_023395695.1 Bacillota bacterium
CCACAGCGCGGTGCCGAAAAGGCCGCTTTCCTTAGAGACAAGCCCCACGCTGCCGGCGGACATTTTGGCGATGGAGTCACCGATGGCGCCCCACTGGGCCAGAAAGTTAGGCACCAGCACGACAATAAGCCCGACGATGATGAGCACCGAGAGGGTGGCGGCTGCCTTACGCACCATGGTGGTGCCGTAAAGCGCAATAACCGCGATAAAGACCCCCACAATAAGGGTGCACAACCAATAGGGCAGCCCGAACAGCATGTTCAAGGTCGAGCCGCCGGTGGCAAAGGCTGCGGCCGAAGCGGTGCCGATCATAATGAGATAGGTAATCTCAAACAGGTTCGAGAATAATACGCGGTATTTACCGTAGAAATGGTCGGAGAAGCTGCGGTAGTCGTAAAGCTTGTTGCGGTAGGCGTAGCGCATGCCATACCAGAAGAAAAGTGCGTACAAAAACTGGGTAAAGAATGGCAGGAACAGACACCAGACGCCATGATTAATAAAGTAGGAGAAAATTTGTGCGCCGGAGGCAAAGCCGCCGCCAAACTGTGTGGTGAACGCCACAAACGCGACGCCGACGGCCAGAGGCATGCGGCTTTTGTCAACCAGCAAAGATTTCTTTTTATCCATGGTGATCTCTCTCTTTCATTTGAATGGTGTTTTAGCGGCGTCAGGAATTAAACTCTATAACCTTGCCGGGGTTTAAAACCAGCTTTTCGTCAAAAGCCAGCTTAATGGATTTATACAGCGCAATCATGCGGCTACCGAGAAACGGCTCCAAAAACGCCAGTCGTCCGTTGCCAATGCCGTGCTCGCCCGAAAGCTGGCCGCCCAGTTCCTTGGCAAGAGCATAAAGCTCGGTGAGTGCGGCGTGCGTGGCCGTTTTCCACGCTTCGTCGCTCATGCCGGGGTCGCGCAGCAGCTCAGTGTGAATGTTGCCGTCCCCTGCGTGGCCGCAGGGTTCCACGCGGATACCGTGGGCGGATGCGATGCGTTTGGCAGCCTTAACGTAGTCGGCGATAGCGCTTCGGGGAACCACCACGTCGCATTCTTCCTGCGCGACCGAGTCGGCCTTCATGCCCTCCAGAATTGCGCCGCGCACGCTCCAGACTGAGGCAATGCGCTCGGGTGTGTCGGCGATGAGGCAGTCGAGCGCACCGTGAGCCAGTGCCGCTTCGCAGACAGCGTCACAGGCCGATTCAAGCTCCTCGCGGTGCGAGGCGTCGTACATGACAATGAGCACCGCGCCGCCCGCCCTGACCGGGAAGGGCTTATTGAGCGCCCGCTCAACAATTTCCAACAGCTCCTGTTCCAAAAATTCAATAGCGGTTGGGGTAAAGGGGAGGTCAAGCACCTGCGGCACCATGTCAGCGCAGGATTCAAGGTCGGGGAAGGGGATGACGATTGTGCAGGTGTGCTTTGGCGCGGGCAGCAGTTTCAGCGTGACCTGTGTCAGAATGCACAGCGTGCCCTCCGAACCGATTACAAGATCCTTAACGTCGTAGCCCGTTGTGTTTTTGACGACATTGGAAGAAAAGTTCACAATTGAGCCGTCAGGCAGCACCGCCTCCATACAGCGGACAAAGTCGCGGGTCAGCCCGTAGCGCACCGCCTTCATCCCGCCGGCGTTGGTGATGACGTTACCGCCGATGGTAGCGGTTTTTTCACCGGGGTCAGGGGGATAAAACAGTCCCTCGGCCGCAGCGGCGGCCTGAACGTCCAAAAGCAGCGCGCCTGGCTCGCAGGTAATGGTTTGGTTTTTACGGTCAACCGCAAAAATACGGTTCATCCGCATCAGCGAGAGCATAATTCCGCCGTATTTGCAGGTTGCACCGCCTGCCAGACCGGTGCCCGCGCCGCGTACCACGACCGGAATATTATTGTCGTATCCATATTTCATGACGGCTGAGACCTCATCGACATTCTCAGCCTCAATGTAAACGTCGGGTGGGAAAACACCGTATTCAGGCATTTCATCGTGATGGTATTCCGGCAGAATCTCCGCGCCGACCGTCACGCGATCCGGAGAGGTAATTAATTTTAAATAGTCAATGCCCGCAGCATCGGGTTTATTATAGGGGAAAGGCATGTTATTCGGCCTCCTTTTTTGCGGCGGCAAGCTGCGTGAGCAGCGCGGGAACGGCGGCAAACACATCGTCTACAACGCAGTAGCTGGCAATGTTAAAAATAAGCGCGTCGGGATCGGAATTGATGGCGACGATGCATTCGCTGCCGCTCATGCCTGCCGTAAACTGAATTGCGCCTGACACGCCGCAGGTGATAATCAGCTTGGGCCGTACCGTGCGGCCTGAAAGACCGATCTGATGCGCGTTGTCGCCAAGGCCGCTCTCAGCCATGGGACGGGTAAAGCAGAGCTGCCCGCCGAGGGCGTCGGCTAAACGGCGCGCCAGCGCCACGCCCTCTTCGTTTTTAACGCCGCGCCCGGCGACGACAAGTATATCCTCTTCCTCAATGGATTTTCCCCGCAGAATAGGGGCGATCTCCAGCAATTCTATTTTTGAGCGGGCCATTGCGTCGGTTACCGGCATAACCGTGACCTTGCCCGTGGGGTTGGCGACTCTTTTGGCCTTGTCCATTACGCGATAGCGCACCGTTGCAAACTGAGGACGGGCGTCGGCAATGAGGATTTGCGCCATAATGTTGCCGCCAAACGCGGGCCGTATCTGGACAAGGTCGCTGTTGGGCCGGATATCGAGTTTTGTGCAGTCGGCGGTCAGGCCCGTGTGGAACCGCACGGCAAGGCGGGGCGCGAGCGAACGGCCCAGCGCTGTTGCGCCGACCAGAACAACCGAGGGGCGGGCCTGAGCGATACAGTCGGCCGCCGCGTCGGTGTAGCAGTCGGCCTTAAAGCCCGTAAAACCGGGGTGCTCGTAGCAGAAGACCGTCTCAACGCCGTAGGGCAGCAGCTTTTGGGCGTTTTTTGCCGTGCCGTCTCCGCCGACAATGACGGCGTTGACCCTGTAGCCGACCTTGTCTGCCAGGCGACGCGCTTCGCCAATCAATTCATATGTAACGGGGTGGATTTCGCCCTCCTCCTGCTCGGCATAAACAAGAATGTCCTGCCAGCGGCTCTTTTCCTCAGCGCTTTTCAATGGCTTTTGCTCAAAGGTCAGAGCATGCTGCGGACATACCTTGATACAGATGCCGCACATGCGGCATTTTTCGTTAATAACAATCGTTTCCGACTCAACGCTCATTGCGCCGAAGGGACATTTTTGCAGGCACTGCTCACACAAATTACAGGCTGAGGCGTTAAAGTTCAAGGCGGTCATGCGCGGATTCCCCCTTCAAGCAGGCGTTTTTCTCTTAAAACAGCGATAAGCGCCGCGGCCTTTTCGCCCGTGCTGCCGGAGAGCAGCACCTTTTTTGCGTTGGCGGGTGGAGCAAACATATTCTCGACGTGGGTGGGGG
>JAEWYJ010000091.1 GCA_023395695.1 Bacillota bacterium
GCGCTGTAGGCGTCGTTGCACTGACCCATGTCCATCAGGCGGGGCAGCCCGCCGATGGAGCCGAGATCAAGGTCGTTAAAGCGGTATTTTCCGCAGGCCAGCGTTAAAATAACAGTGTCGGCCGGGGTTCTTTTGACAAATTCGGTATAATAGTTTCGGCCGGACTTAGCGCCGTCGCAGCCTCCAACAAGGAAAAAGTGGCGGATAGCGCCCGATTTGACCGCGTCTATGACCTTATCGGCAACTGAAAGCACCGTCCCGTGTCCAAAGCCGGTCATCAGCGTTTTACCGCCGTTGATGCCGGTAAACGCGGTGTCGTGGTTATAGCCGCCAAGTGCCAGCGCCTTTTCGATGACGGGGGTAAAATCCTTGCGGTCGTCAATGTGTACCAGCTCCGGATAAGAAACCACCGATGTGGTGAATACACGGTCGTTATAGCTGGGGCGGGTAGGCATCAGACAGTTGGTTGTAAAGAGAATGGGCGCAGGAATGCCGTCAAATTCCTTCTGCTGGCTCTGCCATGCCGTACCGAAGTTACCCTTTAAATGCGGGTATTTTTTAAGCTTAGGGTAGCCGTGGGCGGGCAGCATTTCGCCGTGGGTGTAGATATTGATGCCCTTGCCCTCGGTCTGCTCTAAAAGCAGCTTGAGGTCGAGCAGGTCATGGCCTGAAACGACAATGAACGGCCCCTTTTCGACCGCCATAGGAACTGCGGTGGGCACGGGTGTGCCGTAGGAGCCGGTATTGGCGGCATCAAGCAGCGCCATACATTTGAGATTGATCTCGCCGACCTTCAGGACAAGGGGCAGCAGTGTCTGCACGTCAAGCTGTGCGCCAATTGCGGCCATACCCTCGTAGAAAAAGCCGCTGACCGTCTCATCCTCATAGCCGAGAACAAAGGCATGATGGGCGTAGGCGGCCATGCCGCGCAGACCGAACAGAATCAGCGATTTTAAGGAGCGGATATCCTCGTTGTCATCCCACAAAAGGCGCATGTCGTAATCTTCAGCGGCGTCATACAGGGCCTTTGCGGCATGCACCTTCTCTATCAGTACCGAGAGGGTGTCGTTGTTGAAGCTGACATTTGTAATGGTGGTGAACAGCCCGTCCAGCATAAGGCGGTCGGTCTCGCGCGACGGCTTTGTGTTGCCCACCGCGCGGGCCAGCCCGATAAGCGCGCCGGTCAGTTCGTCCTGGAGATTGGCGGTGTCCGACTTTTTACCGCACACACCTGCATTTTGGGTACAGCCGGTTGCACCGGCCGTCTGCTCACACTGAAAGCAGAACATTTTTGTGTTCATTGTTTTCTCCTCCTTTTTGTGGGCGCAGCCGCTGGGGCAAGCAGGCGCGCCTTGGTTTATGAGCTGCTCTTACAGCCTCTATATCCAATATCGGTTAAAACACAATGCACCGGCGGGGCTGTTTTGCTCTGGGCGGAGTGAGGAACGTTCCCGGAGGCAAAACAGTCCGCCGAATCTATGTGCCTTTAGCCGACGTTTGGCATGAGCTGCACGGTTGGCTGTCTGGGCGTTGACGCCGCGTGTTTTAATGCCGCAGCCTTTTTGGTACACCCTGTTATGTTTTGCGGCAGTTAATCCAATATTCTGCCATCGGTTGAAATAGTGACCACCTGCCAGGGAATAAACTTTCCGCTCGCCTGCAAAGCGCGCTTAACCGCATGCTCCAGACCGCCGCAGCAGGGAACCTCCATGCGCGCGACGGTGACGCTTTTAATATTGTTTAAGCGGATAATTTCGGCAAGCTTTTCGGCATAGTCGCCCTCGTCAAGCTTGGGGCAGCCGATTAGCGTTACGCGCTTTTGCATAAAGCGGGTATGAAAGTCGCCGCAGGCGTAGGCGGTGCAGTCGGCGGCAATCAGCAGATTGGCGCCGTTAAAAAACGGAGCGTTAACCGCCGCCAGTTTAATTTGTACCGGCCATTGCCGCAGCTGTGAGAAAGCCTCGGTGGGCGGAGAGGCGGGCGCCCGGTTAATAGCCTGCGCACGCGTGCCGGGGCAGCCTGAAAAGCCGCCCACCACCTTTTTGGCAGCCTGATTGGCCTTAACGGCCGCGTCGTCGTAAGCGGCGGCCTCGCGCTCCTCAAAGCTGATGGCGCCGGTGGGACAAACGGGCAGACAGTTGCCAAGTCCGTCGCAGTAGTGGTCATGCAGGAGCTTGGCTTTGCCATGAACCATCGTGATGGCATCCTCATGGCAGGCGGTGGCGCAGGCGCCGCAGCCGTTGCATTTATCTTCATCAATGCGGATAATTTTTCTGATCATATTTAAAAACTCCTTTTAAAGCGCGTGTGTTGCTCGTTGACTTTGTGTCTTCATCATAATATAATGATTTTAACAAGTATGTTGTATAAACAACAAAATGAGGCGCTATGAAAAAATATTTGATGCAGATAAAAAAATCGCGGCTGTTTGCAGGGATAGATGCGCACGAGCTTGAAGCAATGCTTGGCTGCCTTTCGGCCACAGTGCGCAATTTTAAAAAGGGCGACTATATTATTCGCAGCGGCGACAGACTTTCTGCACTGGGGCTGGTCGTTTCGGGCGGCGTTCATATTCAGCGTGAGGATTTCTGGGGCAACCGCACCATTCTCTCAGAAATATCCGAGAGCGGCCTGTTCGGCGAAAGCTACGCCTGTGTGCCCGCAAAGCCCATACCGGTTAACGCCGTAGCGACGCAAAACAGCGCCATCATGTTTTTAGATGTTCGGCGTATCATCACCTCCTGCCCGTCGGCCTGCGAATTTCATGCGCGGTTGATTCAGAATCTGATTATGGTGCTCGCATTTAAGAATGTGATGCTGACCGATAAAATAGAGCATATTTCGCAGCGCAGCACCCGCGAAAAGCTGCTCTCGTATCTTTCTGAGCAGGCGCAGGCGGCGGGGAGGTCGTCGTTTGATATTCCGTTTAATCGACAGCAGCTTGCCGACTATTTGTGCGTGGACCGCAGCGCCATGTCAAGCACGCTGGGCCAGCTGCGGGACGAAGGGGTACTGACCTTTAACAGGGCACATTTTGAGTTGTTTTGACCTGAGTGCAATTAAAGCGGCGCGGCTCTCACCTTTTGATGAGGGCCGCGCCGCTTTGCCGCCTGCGGGTTATTTGTAAATTTATAGCCGATCCCAATTTAAAACCATACTGCAGCTATTTGACGCGCCGCTGCGTTATACTGTCTGTCGGGTGTCCATTCGCCTGCGTTGTCTGTCCTGAGGCATAAAACAAGTGAGACAATTCAGCGCTGTCTCTCAAAAATAGCATACCGTCCGGGCGGTATCCTGTGCGGGTGCGCGCAGAGGCTTTTCGCGGCCTGCCCCCGACTGGCGGATAACGGCTGCATCAAGCCTGCCGTGACCGGCTACATTAATGACCGACAGGCCAAGCTGCTCGGCGTAATGAACCGTTTGCGCCGTACCGCTGGGGCTGCGCAGCAATGCGCAGATGCAGTAGGCCGAGTGCTCTACCAGATAGCGGTTGCGCTTTCGGATGCAGTCGTAGGCGTACAGCTCGGACATGCAGTGGACGCTGTCGGCGCTCTCAAGTAACTGCCGGTACTGGTGCTGCGCGTTGTGGGGCCACAGCCTGTCCTGCTCGCGGTAGGGCAACGCCAGTTCCAGACGAATGGTGCAGCCTTGTTTTTTTTTGGAGGCGATCAGCGCCGCCGCCGTCTGGTCAAAGCCCAGTGCCCCACCGGATATAAACGTTGTCACACCCGCTTGAATCAGGCTTTCAATCTCGCTGTTAAGGCGTGCGACAACACGGCCAATCTGATTCACCGGCAGCTTTCGGTGTCCCGTAAAGCAGCAGGTTGTCTCTTTCATGTATAAACCTCCTAAATGTGGGATATATCCAACAATAGCATATTTTCCCTTGTGGGACAAGCCCCACAATCCAGCCGAATGCCATTGCTAAAATAATGTTGGATATATCGTACAAAAAGGAGGGAATTTTGTGACCCTAAAAGAAGCTATTGCACGCCGAATTTCGTTTTTATGCGCCGAGAGAAGGCTTAATC
>JAEWYJ010000129.1 GCA_023395695.1 Bacillota bacterium
AACCTGATGATCGGCTTTGGCATCGACGAGATACAGGCCGACTATGTGGCGGAAATTAAGCTGCGGCAGCTAAACCGCGAATATATTTTAAAGCGCATTGAGGAGATCGACGATTTAAAAGCCGGCATCTCCGATATGGAGGAGACGCTTAAAAGCCGTTCGCGCATGCTCTCCATCATCACGTCGGAGCTCAAGGCCGTCGCCAAAAAATACGGTCAGGCGCGCAAGAGCGAGATTATTTTTGACGACGAGGTTGAAGTCGCCGAGGTTGAAGAGGCTGCGCCCGATTACCCGGTGCATCTGTTTTTCACGCGTGAAGGATACTTTAAAAAGATTACGCCGCAGTCGTGGCGCATGTCGGGCGAACACAAGCTCAAGGAAGGCGACACAGTTGTTCAGGCTCTGGAGGCAACCAACCGTTCGCACCTGCTGTTCTTCTCGGATAAGGGACAGGTCTATAAGGCCGTTGCCGCCGACTTTGAGGATACCAAGGCCAGCGTGCTTGGAGACTATGTCGCGGCCAAGCTTGGCTTTGACGAGGGCGAAAACGCCGTCTATATGGCTGTGACAAACGACTACAAGGGCTTTATGTTCTTCGGCTTTGAGAATGGTAAGGTTGCTAAAATTGCGCTGGCCTCCTAAGAGACCAAAACCCGGCGCAAGAAGCTGACCGGTGCCTACAGCGTCAAGGAGCCCCTGTCCGGTATGCTGGCGGCAGAGGGCGACGTTACGTTGCTGCTCAGGGCTTCAAACGGCAAGATGCTGCTGCTGGACACCGCGCGCATTGCGGTTAAAACCGCGCGCGACTCCATTGGCGTACAGGTGGTAACCGTCAAGGGTAAGAACGTACTTGCTGCCGTCAGACGCTTTGAAGACGGCATGCTGGATAATCCGCACCGCTATCATTCGCGTTCAATTCCATCGGCGGGCTACACCCCGCGCGAGGAGGATGTTATGGCCCAGATTTCTTTGGAGCAGGAGTAGCTATAACAGGCCACCCCAAATAAGCATACGGGCCAATCAGGGCAGCCAAAGCGCCAACGATATCGCCAAACCACCGGCTAGACCTGCGAAATTGACAACACAATGGGCAAACTCGCATAGCGTCAGATCAATTGTAAGCCGATGGGTTGTTGCACGCAGCTGCGGTAGGCTTGCCGATGTTCCCGGCTTTATCGGCCTTGTTCGCCGTAAAACAGCTCCGTTAAGCCCTTCCCGCTTTCCGTGCCTGCTGCATGAAAACGTCTTAGCTCAAACGGCAACAAAGAAGCCCCGGAGAATTCCGGGGCTTCTTTGTTATCAGGCCGATTAAAGCCCGTTGTTAAGGCGTAAAGCCCAATCAAAAATCATATTCTTAACGCGTTACCGGTCCGGCTATTCGGCGGAAATAATAAAATAATAGACCGGCTGTCCCCCGTTGACCAATGTAACCTCCACGTCGCTGTATTTGGCGCGGATGGTACTCTCTATCTGTCTGGCTTGCTCCTCCGTCGCATCGGCGCCGTAAATAATTGTGACAAAAGCGCAATCGGCCTGCTTTTTAATCAGGGATTTTGCCAGTTTGCCGGCGGCCTTGAGCAAATCCTTCTCGACAAAGGCCAACTTGCCATTTTCGAGCGCGAGAATTTCACCCTCTTTAATTTTATGACCGTCAAAATCGCTGTCGCGGGCGGCAAAGGTGATCTGGCCGGTGCCGACCCGCTCGGCGGTTTTGCTCATCTCAATATAATTGCTCTCGCTGTCGCTGCCTGGGTCAAAAGCCAGCATAGCCGAGAGGCCCTGCGGCACCGTTTTAGTTTGCAGCACCATCACATGCCGGTCAGCCAGCTTAATGGCCTGCTCGGCCGCCATGATAATGTTCTTGTTGTTGGGCAATACAAATACCGTTTTAGCCGGTGTTGCATGAATGGCCGAAAGAATGTCGTCGGTAGAGGGGTTCATGGTCTGCCCGCCCGACACAACATTGTCCGCGCCAAGGTCCAAAAACAGCTGGCGCACACCGTCGCCCGCCGCTACCGATACAAAGCCGAAATCGCGCTGCGGATCCACCGGCTGATACCGGAATTCTCCATCTGCTTTTTGCGCCTCGGCCTTGGCGGTTTTTTGTGCATTTGAAACACCCGCGGCAAACTGCTCGCGCATATTCTCAATTTTCAGGTTGGTCAGCATGCCGAAGGTCAGCGCCTCTTCAAGCGCCTTGCCCGGATGGTCGGTATGAACATGCACCTTGATGATGTCGTCATCCTCGACGACGACAACGCAGTCGCCGATTGTCTCAAGAAAAGCGCGCAGCGCCAAAGCATTCTGTTCGGCGTCCTTGCGCAGAACAATGAACTCGGTGCAGTAGGTAAAGGTAATCTCGCCTTCAAAGCCATGCTCATCCCTGAAAAAGGAGCTGCTGTCCGGAACGGATACGGCGGTGCGGCCCATATCGCCATCCAGCGGAATGATAACGCCGCTTTTTATCACCGACTGCATACCCTCCAGCACCACGAGAAAGCCCTTGCCGCCCGCGTCAACAACACCGGCCTTTTTAAGTACCGGCAGCATATCGGGGGTTTTATCAAGCATCTGCGACGCTGCCTCGGTAATTTTATCCCAAAGGCCTGCCACATCCTCGCCAAATCCGGAGGCCGCCTCGCGGGCCGTTTCGGCTGCGGCGCGGGACACGGTAAGAATGGTGCCCTCGGTCGGCTTCATCACCGCCTTATAGGCCGCTTCTACCCCAAGTGTCAGCGCGTTGGCAATATCGTCGGCGGCTGCAGCCTTTTTGCCCGCAAGCCCCTTTGAAAACCCACGGAACAAAAGCGACAAAATAACGCCCGAATTGCCGCGCGCACCACGCAGCAGCGCAGAGGCCGCAGTTTTGGAAACTTCGTCCACGGTGGCGCTGTCGTCCAAACGCTCAAGCTCACGCTTGGCTGCGGAAATGGTCATCGACATATTGGTTCCGGTATCGCCGTCCGGCACCGGGAACACATTTAACGCATCCACCTGCTGCCGGTTATTTGCAATGTGATTTGCGCCTGAAATAATCGCATCACGAAGCACTTTACCCTGTATCAAACGATTCACTCTCCCTAATTTATGCTCTCTTTACTCGCATTTCATCGCGTCGACAAAGACGTTGACGCGGGTCACCTTGAATCCCGTGATATCCTCGACGGCATAGCGCACCTCCGACACAATGCTGCGCACAACCGCCGCAATATTCACACCGTAAGCAACCTCGATATGCAAATCGATTACCAGGGCGCCGTCCTTGGCGCTGACCTGTACGCCCTTGTCGGGGAGCTCGGCGCCGGTCATCTGCCGCAGGCCCTGCGACGCGCCCGAAGCCACCATGCCCGATACGCCAAAGCAGCTCGAAGCGGCGTTGCTGACCAGCTCGGCAAAAAAGTTGCTGCTGATTTCAACCGTTCCCAATCTATTTTCTACTCGGATCATCTTCGATTCCTCCTTTGTATTCTAACTATAAGCATTCTGCACAATGGACGATTCAATGCGTTTTATTATAAAAAATGTTAACAAATGTTGCAAGAAACAGATTGTTAATTTTATCCGCCCACACCTGCGCAGGTTCGGTTAATACGCTCTATGGCTTTAGCCCTCCCGCTTTTTTCATCAAGCTCTAAGGCAACACCGCAGATTATCTGCTCGCCGTCGGGATTTTCAAACCGCGTGGGCATTGCGGTGCGAAAACGTGCGATCACCTGTTCAGGCCTGACGCCGAGCACCGACTGCTTGGGTCCGCACATGCCCAGGTCGGTGATATAACCGGTCCCCCGGGGCAGAATCTGCTCGTCGGCGGTCTGCACATGGGTATGCGTTCCGGCAAACAGCGAGATACGCCCGTCAAGATAAAAGCCCATAGCGCGCTTTTCAGAGGTGGTTTCGGCATGGAAATCGAGAATAATATTAGGCGTATCCAACGTTTTTAAAATGATGTCAATGGTGTCAAAGGGGTTGGCCAGCGGCTCCATGCCGGCCGTGCCCATCAGGTTGACGACCGCGACGCGGCAGCGCAGCATATCCAGCACATAAACGCCGGTTCCGGGCGTTTCCGGCGAAAAATTGGCCGGGCGGATGATCCCCTCGCGTCGGTCAAGCAGCTCGTAAATTTCGCGCCGGCGAAAAACATGGTTGCCGGTCGTTATAACGTCCGCGCCGGAATCGAACAAATGCCTCGCGCTGGCAGGCAGGATACCGTTGCCCTGCGCGGAATTTTCGCCGTTTATGATGACGATGTCCGTTGCGTAATGCTTTTTCAGACCCGGCAGCTGCTCACGAACCGCCTCGCAGCCGCCCTGTCCGACCACATCGCCAAGCATCAGAATATTCATAAAACCACAACCTCCAAAGTTATACCGATATGCGCCAAAAGATTAAAACCAATGAATCAGTCGGCCCGCCCTGCCAAATGAGGCTCGCATCAGAGCATGCGCCGCCCGCTTTTGTCCGGGTCGTATCAGGGTGCGCAAGGCATCCCCGGTTTTGTCTGTTCCTGCGCCGCACAGGACATGCCCGATTGTAAAAGACACACCGACGCCTGCGCGTCTTTTAATGCATCCTCAAGCTGCCGGGGAGAAAAGTGCTTTGATAACACCGTTTCCATATCCGCTGGCAATGCGGCCAAAACCTTTACAGGCGCACCGGAAAGCGGCTGGTTAAACGCCAGGGCAAAGCAGTGCAGTGCATGGCGCTCCAACAACGTGCAATCGCCGCCATAAAGCGCGTCGCCTGCCAGCGGGCAGCCCAAATACGCCATATGCACCCGAATCTGATGGGTGCGCCCCGTCTCCAGCCAAAGTGCCAGCAGAGAGAGCCCGTCGCGCTCCAGCAATGTTTTATAATGCGTCACCGCCCTTTGCCCGCCGTCGCGCACGCAGCGGCGCTGACTACCCTCGGCCTCGCGGCAGATCGGCGCCTCCACCCTGCCCTGTGGCCGGGGTGGCCTGCCAGCGAGCAGCGCAAGATAGACTTTGGCAGGCTTATCCGCACCGAACAGCCGGTAAGCGGCATGCGCATGCCTGGCACACAGCACCGCGCCCGAGGTATTCCTGTCCAACCGCCCAACCGGGCGAAAATACAGCCCCTGCGTGTCGGGCAATGCGGCAAACACATTGGCCAGCGTGTCGTAAGGGTGCCCCTTTGAGGGGTGGCACGGCATGCCGGCCGGCTTATTGAATACGACCAGATCGTCATCCGCATAGAGCGTCTGTACGCGGGCGTCGCTGGGCAGGTAGCTGCGCGTGTCCGTATCGACGATGACCCGGATAACCGCCCCCGCACGCAACGGGTCTACGGTGCGGATAAAGTCGCCGTCCATCGTCAGGCCGCCCGCCACGCTTTTAGCGCGTTTGAGGGTCGTTCCCGAAAAATGATGCGCCGTGCGCAAAAAGGCGTCAAGCCTTTTGCCGTCCCATACGTCCGGTACTGTAAACTCAAGTGTGGCCAACAGTTGTTCTCCATTCCAGAAAATAGCTTCAAGCCATGCGGCGAGAGGCATGTGCCGCCTCTTTTTGGCAGCGCTTTATTTCAATATTGTACCACAAACGCCATGCTTTAACAACACGGGTAATCGTTATTACGGTGTGTGATATATCACTTTTCAAGATAGTGCAAATTGTGCTATAATAGCTACAAATCGGTCAAAATGTCTGTATATATATTCCTGAAACAGGATGAGCCTGACTGCACACGCAGTGCATACATCTCTGCGGGCCGTATTTATAAAAGCGAAGCCAGTCGTTTTTAAATATGCCCACTCCGGAGACTATGCGACTATCATAATCGTTTTTAGGGTTAATTATGTCATGCGTGCAAGTATATGGCATAATGTGCATAAGGAGACGCTTGCCCCGTCAAAAGCGAGCCGTGGCACATTATTATGGTATAATTAGCGCATCAAAAGGCGGTTACCGCGTTAAGCGGCGAGCCGTTGCGTCTTATTTATTATACCATAAATCTCAAGTTTGTGATATAATAAAGCTAATGTGCGCAGACATCCGACCGGTGCCGAAATCAGGTGTAATCACCCACGCAACCGTTAAAAAGGAGAGCTGCCGCATGGAAAATTTAATGCCCCAAAAGCCTTTGCCCCGCACAGGATATTATCTGTACATGTTTTGTCGTTTCACCGTGGCTTCTGTCATTGTCGGCCTGGTGGTCGGCGCGGTAACAACGGTATTCGGCCATGTGCTTCGTGCCGTTACCGACTATAGGGCGGTAACGCCCCAGGTGCTTTGGCTTTTGCCCTTTGCAGGGCTTATTATTGTGTTTTGTTACCATATTACCAATACTAAAAGCCCCCGCGGCACCAATCTGGTTATTGAGGCGGTACGCTCTGAGGACCGTATCCCCGCAAAAATGGCGCCGCTGATCTTCGCTTCAACCGTTGTAACGCATCTTTTCGGCGGCTCCTCCGGGCGCGAGGGCGCCGCACTGCAGCTTGGCGGCAGCCTTGGCCAGCTGATCGGCGATATTTGCAAAACGCGTGAAAGCAAAAAGCACATTCTGGTCATGTGCGGCATGAGCGCCGCCTTTTCCGCACTGTTCGGTACGCCGGTAGCCGCCACCGTCTTTGCGCTTGAGCTGGCCAACATCGGCATTATGTGTTACTCCGCGCTGGTGCCCTGCACCGTTGCTGCAATTATCGCATTCTCTATTGCGCAGTACAGCGGGCTGCCGGCGGAGCGTTTTCATATTAACGAAATTCCCTTTACCCCCGCCGTTATCACCGGTGTTATTGTTCTGGGGGTTCTCTGCGCGGGTCTGAGCATTCTGTTTTGTCTGGCGCTAAAACGCACGGCCTGTCTGGCACGGCGAGTTATTCCCAATTCGTATCTGCGCATCTTCACAGGGGGCGCTCTGGTCATTGCAATGACCTACATATTTGGTACGCGCGATTATCTGGGCGCCGGCATGAATGTCATTGAAGAGGCGCTAAGGGGCGCCGCCGCGCCCGAAGCATTTGTTTTAAAACTGCTTTTTACCGCTGCTACACTGAGCTTTGGCTACAAGGGCGGCGAAATTATTCCCACGCTCTTTGTAGGGGCAACCTTTGGCTGCACGGTATCCGGTCTGCTGGGGCTGGAGCCGAACACGGCTGCTGCCATAGGCATGATCGCTATGTTTTGCGGGGTGACCAACTGTCCGCTTACCGCGCTGCTGCTGGCCTGTGAGGTATTTGGCTTTGTTTCTCCCGCGATGTTTTTGCTGGCCGTATCGGTCAGCTATATGCTGTCGGGCTACTACAGCCTTTACAGCTCGCAGAAAATTGTCCATTCAAAAACATACCCGGTGGTTATTAACCGTACGGCACATTAACCATGCCGGTCGACAAGCCCGCTCCGGCCCGATTGCGCCGCGCTTGTCTTCACTTTTTACCGTCAAAAATATATTTTGCGCATTTTTACTGCTTAAAATTCCGCCTTGCAATATGGGCGGAATAAGTATAAGGCTATTGCCGAAAGGGATGTCTGACCGATGCATACCGTTGTCTGGTTCGCGTATTTCTGGCTTTATCTGGTCGTAGTTTATCCGCTGCTGCTGCGGGCGCGGCGCCTGCGGCTAAAGGGCGCACTCCAACGCCACGACGACCTGACCTTTTCGGTCATACACCACTGGGCCCGCCGTTTGCTCAAGGCCGCTGGCGCAAGGGTGACGGTACTGGGGCTGGAGAACCTGCCCCCCGACGATGTGGCCGCCGTCTATGTCGGCAACCACCAGGGCTATTTTGACATTCCGCTGGTGCTCGGCTATCTGGGCGGCGCAAAAGGACTTGTCGCAAAAAAAGAGATTCAAAAGCTGCCGCTTGTGCGTACATGGATGTTGGAATTGGGCTGCGTATTCATTGACCGGGATAATCCCCGTGCGTCAATGAACGCTTTAAATCAGGCGGCCCAGCGCGTTGGCAACGGTTATCCGATGGTTGTGTTTCCGGAAGGCACCCGCAGCAAAACCGGCGAAGTGGCAGAATTCAAAGCAGGCGCTTTTAAAATAGCCCAGAAAAACAACGCCCCTGTCGTGCCGTTTGTTATTGAGGGCACCGGGCGCCTTTTGGAACGCAACGGTTTTCGCATCAGGCCCGCAGCCGTAACC
>JAEWYJ010000329.1 GCA_023395695.1 Bacillota bacterium
ATTGAAAATCTGTTCCCCGCGCTGATGGACAGCTTCTGCTTTGATTGGGTGGTTACCGATAACAATCATTTTATTTTTATAATGGGCTTTGACGCCGATGCCTCGGTGGTTTTGGTCAAGAATGCGGTGCTCGGGCTGGAAAAGGAGCTTTTAAACCGCATGAAGGATACCGGCTTTAAACTGTTTGCCGGTCTCTCAAAGCCGACGCTTGGTATCTCAAATCTTTTTTATTGCCACGAGCTGGCCGAAAAAGATTTAAACTATCAGCGCTACCAGCATTTTGAGGACAGCGCTGACGTTCAGGGGGAATGGTCCGAGCGCTTTGGCGATCAGGAGCAGCAGACCGAAATTATTGATCTGGTGCTTGACGACAACCGGCGGCTTGCCGATGCCGCGCTGGAAAACTTTATCCGTCTCGCGCAGTCGGAGTCGGCGGGCGCCGGGGCACTTAAGCTGCGGTTTGATCGCATGCTCGACGCCATGACCGAGCGTCTGGTGGCTTTTCGCGCGACCGAGCAGGAGATGTCGGTATTTGAGCCGTATTACGGGCTTAAACCGCCTTACCCGGTGGAAGCGCTCAACAGTACCTTTTTGCAGGCGGCGCAGGAAGCGCTGACCATCCTTGGCGTCTATGGGCAGAAAAGCAAGAATCGCTATATTCGGCAGGCAAAGGATTATATTTCTCAGCATTGCTCGGACAGCGATTTGTCGCTCTCCAAGGTGGCCGCTTATATCGGCATCAACCCGAATTATTTAAGCCGGCTGTTTTATTCAAGCGGTGAGGAGAATTTTATTGACACATTGAACCTCTACCGTATTGAAAACGCCAAGCTGCTTTTGCGTCAGACCGGTATTCCGATTAAGGAAATCGGCTTCAAAACCGGCTTTAATTCAATGCAGAGCTTTAACCGCGTCTTTAAAAAGTTCGCGGGCACCACGCCCAGCCAATACCGGAAGGAGAAGGAGAGAGAGCTATGATGCGCCTGTACGCGGTAATGCTGCTTCTTTTGACGGTGCTTTGCGGCTGCATGACGGCGGCCTCCGAGCTGCCGTCCCTTGAGCCCCCGGCAGAGGCCCAAGTTCAGCCGCCCGCCGAGGGACAGCAGGCGACCTATCAGTTTTCGGTGGCCTTTACAGGCAACAGCTATTCCAAAAAGGTGTATCAGGCCGCTGCCAATATTGAAAAGCGTACCGACGGCGATTTAAAGCTGGTTATTTTTTCTGACGGGCAGATGGGTACGGATGCCGAAATTATACAAGCGGTACAAAATGGAACGCTGAGTATCGCGGCGGCCAATACGGCCATCTTTCAGCCGCTGGTGCCGCAGGCCGCCGTCACGAACATCCCGGCCTGCTACACCCAATATGTGCAGCCCTATATTTCTTACGACGGCGAATTTTACCAGCAGTTTAACCGGTGCTTTAACGAGGCGGGGTTTGAGCTGCTTGTGCAGGAGGCGAGCGGCTACCGGCTGCTGACCAGCGCATCCTCCATCACGGCGCTTGACCAGCTTGGCGAGCTGCGTATCCGCACGCTGAACAACCGGTTCCACGTCAGGCTGTGGGAGCTGCTTGGCGCGGAGCCCTATCAGAACATTGAGTGGAGTGAGCTGTATTACGCCCTGCAGGAGGGCGTGGTGGAGGCGCAGGACAATCCGCTGGAGATTATCCGGATGGGCCGCCTGCAGGATATTCACCCTTACGCGCTCAACGGCCCGTTTTTTGTCACTTATAATTCACTGGCCATGAACAAAGCAGCTTATGACGCGCTTCCCGAGGCGTACCGGAAAATCCTCAAGGAGGAGCTTTACGAGGCGATGGCCGAAAATATCACGCGTATGCGCAAAAATCCGGTTGAGGTATACGGGCTTACCATCAACAGCTTATCGCAGGACGATCAGGAGCTGCTTAAAGCCCGTCTGTTGCCGATGCTTAATGAAATTGAGCAGGAAACAGGTCTTGATTTGACCAACGCTTTAATCATTGAAAATCAGTTGAAAAACAGTGAATCGGCAGTACGCCTTTCAGACAGCGCCCGATAAATACAAAACGGACTTGTTTGGTTTGCCTTCAAATAAGTTCGTTTTGTATTTTGGCCGCAAAAGTGATATGATAATAAAAATACTCTATTGAAATAAAGTCTGCACAAAGGATATTATAAAAAGGAGGCGCTTACATTGACACTGCAGCAGTTAAAATATTTTTGTGTTATGGCAGAAACACTGCATTATACCGAAGCGGCCCAGAAGCTGTATATTTCGCAATCAAGCCTCAGCTATGCACTGTCAAAGCTCGAAGAGGAATTGGATGCGCCATTGTTTGAAAAGCGCGGCAAGCAAACAGTGCTCTCAAAATATGGACAAGGGTTTTTGCCCTATGCCACGCAGGCGCTTGACGCCGTTGATGGCGGCGTGCGGCATATGTCTCAGATGCTGCAATCCAACTCGGTCATTAATTTGGGGTATATTTATTCGTTAAGCTTTAACTATCTGCCCAAAGTCATCAAAGGCTTTCGAACCCAGCCGGGAAACAGCGCGGTGTCCTTTAAATTTTTCCAGGGCTTGAGCTCGGTTATTCTGCAAAAGCTCAGGCGCGGCGAACTGGATCTGGCATTTTCGGTCGAAGCGGGGGATGAAACGATCAGCGCTATGCCGGTGCATTTGCAGGAGCTGTATTTGGTTGTGCCGGTTAATCATCCGCTTGCCAGCTATAAGAGTGTTTCGGTGGACGACATGCGCGAAGAGACCTTTGTGGGCATTACGCCGAGCAGCGGGCTGCATAAGCACCTTAACAACATATTTGAGTCGCTTGGTTTTACCCGAAAGATTGCGTTTGAGGCCGAGGAATGCAATTCCATGGCGTCCTTCGTCAGCGCGGGTTTTGGTGTGGCTGTTATGCCGGAGATTCCGTCCTTTCAGTCTTACCGCGTCAGGGCTATTCCGATTGCCGACGCGCGTTTTTGCCGTCAAATCTATCTGTTGTGGTCTAAGGAGCATTTTTCCTCACCGGCTATTGAGCATTTTAAGAGCTTTGTTTCAAAACCTCTTCTGGAGGAGGACGGCTCCAAGACATAATAGCTAGAAATCATAAAAACTTTTATTTAAATTGCCAAATAAATCTCACGCCGTACCCCTGTTTTCAGAGCAAAGCATATGTGAAATATACACAAAAAACAAATTGAATTAGCAGCTAATTAGTCCAACTAATCGAAATGTCCGATTTAACAATCGAATTTCGGTGTTGGACTTTTTATTTGCCTTACCGGATAATAAAAACATAAAAATCATAAAATAATCTTTTAAATACAAGATCGGCCTATGCACTTTTCTCAGATGCACCCGGTCAAAGAGGAGCTGAATATAGATGAATTTGCCAAAAAGTGTGACGGTTTGTGAGGTTGGCCTGCGGGACGGGCTGCAAAATGAAAAATCAACGTTAAGCACCGATCAAAAGCTGGCTTTGCTCGAGCGCATTCAGGGCGCCGGCGTTTCGCTCATTGAAATTGGCAGCATGGTAAGCCCCAAGGCCATTCCGCAGATGGCGGACACCGGGGCGGTTTATCAAGCGCTGCAAAAGAAACCCGATGTGGAATACCGTGTGCTGGTCTTAAACCAAAAGGGACTGGAGCGTGCGGTGGAAGCCGGGATGAAAAAGGTCAAGATTACGCTGTCGGTCAGCGAAGCACACCAGAAGGCCAACGCCAATTCAACGCCGCTTGAAATGTTCAAGCAGTTTGCGCCAATGGCCGAGTATGCGGCCGCGCATGGCGTGACGCTTTCGGGGGCGATGGCTACGTCGTTCGGATGCCCGTTTGAGGGCGACATTCCGATTGAACGTATCAAGGCCGTTGCCGCTGAGTTCAGAAAGATCGGCATAACCGAGCTGTCCATGTCGGACACCACCGGCATGGCGAATCCGGCGCTGGTTTATCGCCAGTGCGTCGAAATGAAGGAAGCTTTTCCCGAGGTGTTGTGGAACCTCCACTTTCACAACACGCGCGGTATGGGTTTGGCTAATGTGCTGGCCGGTATGCAGGCGGGGGTCACCCGTTTTGACGCAAGTCTGGGCGGTTTGGGCGGATGCCCCTTTGCCCCCGGTGCAACCGGCAACATTGCCACAGAAGACCTGCTGCACATGTGCGGAGAAATGGGCATTGAAACCGGCGTCGACCTTGATAGGATGATTGCCGCCGCCCGCTCGCTGCAAAATATGGTGGGCCACGAGCTCCCAAGCGCCGTCTTAAAAGCAGGCAAAGTATCCGACCTTTATAAGTTTTAAGTGCCTTTGTTTGCAACAGGTGTTGTATAAACAATGTCTTAATTAATTTTTATAGTAAGCGAAAGGATGATTTTAAACATGGCAACCAAAGAACTCACCGCAGAGCAGTTACAAGAAATGGATGAACTGTTTGAGCGCGCTCAAAAGGCCGCTGACATTATTGCGACATATGACCAGGAGCGTGTAGACCACCTTTGCCGCGCCGTCGGCTGGGCCATTACCAACCTTCAGACCTGGGAGCCCCTCTGCTACGAGGTTGTTGAAGAAACCGGTCTCGGCGACCCGATCTCCAAGATCAACAAGCGCAACAAGGTGCGCGGTATGCTGCGTGACGCGCTGCGCGGCAAGAGCGTCGGCATTATCGAAGAGCTGCCCGAAAAGGGCCTTGTCAAATATGCAAAGCCCGTTGGCATTATCGCTTCGCTGGTGCCCACCACCAACCCGACCTCCACGCCGGCCGGTCAGGCTATGTATGCCATCAAGGCGCGCGACGCCATTATTTTCTCCCCGCATCCCCGCGCTAAAAAGAGCACCGCCAAATGCGTGCAGATTATGCGCGAGGCACTTGTCCGAGAGGGCGCGCCCGCCGATATTCTTCAGGTGGTCGAAGAGCCGAGCCTTGCCAAAACCGACGAGCTGATGCGGCGCGCAAACCTTATTATTGCCACCGGCGGCCGCCCCATGGTTAAGGCAGCCTACTCCTCCGGCACGCCGGCCTTCGGCTCCGGCGCCGGCAATTCCACCATGATTTATGATGAGACCGCCGATCCCAGAGAGGCGGCCAGAAATACCCGCATTTCCAAAACCTCCGACTTTGGTTCCGGCTGTTCCTGCGACGGCAATCTGGTTATTCATGCTTCTATCTTTGATGCGACGGTCGAGGCCCTCAAGGAAGAAGGCGCCTACTTTGCCAACGAAGAAGAAAAAGAACTGATTAAGCGTGTCATGTGGGACGAAAACGGCCACAGACTGCCCGACACCGTCGCCGTTTCTCCTCAGGTACTCGCCGAAAAGGCCGGCTTTACAATCGGTGCGGAGTACAAATTCATCGCGGTTTTGGGAGACGGCATCGGCAAGGAGCATTTCTTCTCCAGCGAGAAGCTGACCACCCTGCTGGCCCTCTTCAAGTACGACGGCGAATTTGAGAATGCGCTCGATATGATGCGCGCCATTTACGAGGTCGGCGGCAAGGGCCACTCCTGCGGCATTTATTCCTTTAACGAGGAGCACATCCATAGACTGGGCATGGCCGCCCCTGTTTCGAGAATTATGGTGCGCCAGCCGCAGAACAAGGCCAATGCCGGCTCTTACACCAACGGTATGCCTATGACCAACTCGATGGGCTGCGGCACCTGGGGCGGCAACATCATCTCCGAGAACATCGCGCTGCGCCAGTATATGAACACCACCTGGGTATCGGTGCCGATTCCTGAGGATAAGCCCAGCGACGAGTGGCTGTTCGGCGAATTCTACAAGCCCGAAATGGACAGATAAGCCATTAAAATGCTATCATTTACGCTGGGCGGCGCTATCTCGCCGCCCTCCCCCCCGATAAACATTGCAGAGAAAGGAGCGCAGATAGTAAATATGAAGAAATTACTTTCCTATCAGATCGTCGATTATCTGGAGCGCCGTGGAGTGGAGTATGTGTTTGGTCTTTGCGGTCATACTGTTATTGCCATGCTGGACGCGCTTGAGAAGAGCACAAAGATTAAATATGTCTCAAACCGTCACGAGCAGATTGCATCCACCGCGGCCGACGGCTATGCGCGCGTTGCCCATAAGGCGAGCGTTGTAATGTGCCATATCGGCCCCGGCATGACCAATGCCCTGACCGGCGTAGCCAATGCGGCGTTTGACTCTATCCCCATGGTCGTCATTGCGGGCGATGCGCCCAGCTATTATTATGGCCGTCACCCGCATCAGGAGGTCAACCTGCACTGCGACGGCTCGCAGTATGACATCTATAAGCCCGTTGTCAAGCGCGCGTGGCGTATAGACGATCCTGAAGCGATGCCTGCCATCCTTGACAAGGCGTTTCGCCTTGCCGAAAGCGGACGCCCTGGCCCGGTGCTGATCTCGGTTCCAATGGACATGTTCTCGCGTGAGATCGACACCGACCTGTTTGAGCGGACCTATCTAGACAGCGATCTGACCATTCGTCCCGCCCTTGCGCCCGACGCCGCCAAAGCAATTGCCAAGCGCCTTGTTGAGGCTAAAAATCCCCTCATGCATGCGGGCGGCGGCATTTTGCTGGCGCAGGCTTCCGACGAGCTGGCGGCGCTGGCCGATTTCCTCGACATACCCGTCTCGCGTACGCTGATGGGTCAGGGCTGCATTTCGGATACGCATCCGCTGATGGCTGGTCAGACCGGCTTCTGGGGCATGGAATTTACCCATAAGCTGACCGCCAACGCCGACGTTATTCTCGGCCTTGGCACCCGTTTTGCCGAGGCAGACAGCTCCAGCTGGTATCCGGGCGTCACCTTTGACATGAGCAAAACCAAATTTTTGCAAATTGATATTGACCCCACCGAAATCGGCCGTAACTACCCTGTGGAGCTGGGCGCGGTGGCAGACCTGAAGTATGCGCTGCAGCAGATTCTTGAAGAAGCCAAAAAGCTTTGCCCCAACGGTGTTGACCGGCCTGAGCTGCGCGCCGAAATCGCTGCGCAGAAGGCGGCGTTTAAGGCGGCCAATGTCGATATCAGCAACGACAGCCGGTTCCCGATGACGCCCCAGCGCATCCTCAAGGATGTCAAGGAGCAGCTGCCTGCCGACTCGCTTATCTTTACCGACGTGGGTTGGAACAAGAACGGTGTCGCACAGCAGTTTGATGTCGAAATTCCCGGCAGCATTCACCATCCGTCGGGTCTGGCAACCATGGGCTTTGGCTCGGCCGCCCTTCTGGGCGCCAAACTGGCCGCCCCCGAAAAAACGGTCATTACGCTGATCGGTGACGGCGGCTTTGGCACCAACCCCTCGGTGATCGCCACCGCGGTTGAGCAGAACATCCCGGTTGTATGGGTGGTCATGAATAACGCCGCCTTCGGCACCATCGCCGGTCTGGAATACGGCAATTACGGCACCAAGTTTGGTACGATGTTTGCAACGCCCGACGGCGAGAGCTACACCCCCGACTGGGCGCAGATTGCCAGAGGCTATGGTATTGAGGCGATCAAGATTACCTCCGCCGACGAATTTGCTCCCGCGCTTAAAAAAGCAATTGAGGCGAATAAGCCTTACCTGCTGGATGTACCCATGCAGAACATTGCGGTGCCGACGCCCGGCTGCTGGAATATTAACGACATTTATTCCCCCGACGGCCGTGTCGTTAACGGCAAGGTTATCCGCAACGCCGAGGGCGTATACGAGCCGCCTAAGCATTCCGCTTCCCACAAAGCCTAGCTTGCGTTTACATTGCACCATCTAAATCCCATTCAATATTGCATGGCTGCGGCGCTTTTTTAAGCAAAGCGCCGCCGCCAAACGCAGTAACACTTGCTAAGAAAGGAAATAAAGGGGGCCTAATGAAGGTTCTCAAATGGTTGGATGAAAGTTTGGAAGAAACAATTCTGGTTGTACTGCTGCTTATTATGTCTTTGGCTATGGGTGCACAGATCATAGCAAGATATATTTTTAATAGTCCGCTGTCCTGGTCTGAGGAGCTTTCCCGTTTCCTGTTTGTCTGGTCGGGGTTCCTGAGCATCAGCTATTGCTTTAAAAAGCAGATATCCATTAAAATTGAGCAGGTTGTGTCCCTGTTGCCTAAGAAGATTGCAGCCGGCTTTAAGATTCTTGAAAAACTTATAATGCTCGTATTTTATTTCTATATGGTTCCCTTCGCCTGGACCTACTTTAGCAACGCACTTTCCAGCGGGCAGCTCAGCCCTGCGATGCAGATACCCATGTATATCATCTATATTGCGCCGCTGGTTGGCTTTGTTCTAAGTATTATTCGTCTGCTTCAAGGTGTTTTTGAAAAGTGGCTGGTTGTTTCGGGCGACAATAAGGATGCGCCCGGTCAGCTTGGAGTAGGAGGAGGAAACTAATGATTGCTGTAATTGTATTTGTTGCATTTTTTGCCCTGCTGATCATTTCGATTCCGATATCTTCGAGTATTGCTATTTCCTCCATTGTTCCGTCACTCATGAACCCCAAGTTTGCGGCCAGCGGAACCTATTTGATCCGCGAAATGATTGGCGGCATCAACAGCTTCCCTTTGCTTGCAATCCCGATGTTTATTTTTTCGGGTATCATTATGGCCAGAGGCGGTATTTCAAAGAAGCTGTTTAACTTCTTTACTTATTTCCTCGGGAATATCACAGCCGGCGTACCCTGCGCCGTTATTATTACCTGCCTGTTCTACGGTGCAATTTCCGGTTCTTCGCCGGCTACCGTTGCGGCGGTTGGCAGTATGACGGTGCCGGTACTGGTCAGCTTGGGTTACGACAAGAAGTTTTCGACCGCTGTTGTAGCCGTTGCGGGCGGTTTGGGGGTTATTATTCCGCCTTCTATTCCGTTTGTGCTTTACTGCATGGCTTCCGGCGCATCGGTCGGTCAGCTGTTTATTGCAGGTATTATACCCGGCTTTTTGATTGCATTCTGCCTCATGGGTTATGCCACTTTTTATTGCCTGCGACATGGCGAGGACAAGGCTAAAATTAATGAGGTTGTTGGAGCGCTGCACAGACAGGGCTTTGCCAAGGTGTTTTTTGACAGCTTCTGGGCGCTTCTGACGCCGGTCATTATTCTGGGCAGTATCTATTCGGGCATTGCCTCTCCAACCGAGGCGGCGGTACTCTCCGTTTTCTATGCGTTGTTCATCAGCCTGTTTGTTTACAAGACGCTTAAACTCAACGAATTGTATCAAATTTTTGTTGAAAGTGTGCGCACCTACTCACCGCTTCTGTTCCTGCTTGCCGCAGCCACCGCTTTTGCACGTGTGCTGACCTTCCTGAAGGTTCCGCAGCTGGTCAGCGGCGCAATCAACGACACTTTTGGCGGCAACAAATTCCTCATCCTGCTGGTAGTAAACATTTTCTTGCTGCTGGTTGGTATGGTTATGGACGGTGGCCCCGCCATCCTGATTCTGACTCCTATTCTGCTGCCTATTATGACAGGAGTTGGCGTTCATCCGCTGCATTTTGGCGTTTTCCTCGTCACAAACCTTGCAATTGGCTTTGTGACGCCGCCTATCGGCATTAATCTGTTTGTGGCCAGCTCAATTACCGACGTCCCTGTTATGGAGGTGGCAAAGCACGCCATACCGTTTATCCTGCTGTTTTTGGTGGCGCTTGTGCTTATCATTGCCGTTCCTGCAATCAGCCTTACGCTGGTGGGACTCTAAAAATTGTTTCCCAATAAGGGCAGCAGCCCTATTTTGAAAGGAGAAAGACATACAATGAAAAAGTATTCCAAAATGTTAGCACTTGCTCTTTCTATTGCCACTGCGTTTTCTCTGACCGCTTGCGGTTCACAGCCCGCTCCCAGCGCCGCGCCCTCGTCATCGGCGCCAGCGGCTCCCAGTGCGCCTGCCTCCCAGGCTGGCGGCAACATTGGTGAGCACGCATGGACGCTGGGCATGGACAGCCCGAAGGATACCGTCACCTACTTCTATGGACAGAAGCTTTCTGATGAGCTTGCCGCGCTTTCCGGCGGCAAAATGACCCTCGACGTTTACACCGACGGCACGCTTGGCGGCGACGTTGCGTTGCTTGAGAGCTGCAAGGACGGCAGCGTAACCATGGTTGTGCAGACCACTGCGCCTCAGGTTAACTTTATTCCTGAGCTTGCCGTGTTCGACATGCCCGTGGTG
>JAEWYJ010000176.1 GCA_023395695.1 Bacillota bacterium
ACCATGCGGTAGTCTTCCTTGGGCTGATTATAAAGCCCGGTGCAGGTCGAAAGGGTCAGAATCTTGTCATTTTCGGTAACCGGCACATCGATAATATATTCGCTTCTGGCCTTCGCTTCGCTGATAATATTCTTAAACTCCGCGTCGCTGGGGTTATCCTGAATGTAGTTGAAATCGATGTGGGTGTAGAAGACGGCGAACACCTGCCAGACCAGATCGTCCTCGGCCGTGGAGAAATAAACATAGGGGTTATTGCGGACAAAGTCGATATCCTTGGCGTAGTGGAAAAGCTGCGAGAACTTTTTGCCGTTGGGATCGTCCTTGTAGTCGGAGTGGCCATAGATGATGGTGTTCTTGCTCAGGTCGTCGCGTGCGCCGACCTTGCAGCGGAAATCGGCATAATAGCAACCGAAAATAGAATACACCTTATCTTCGGGCAGCCGCAGATAATAATCGTTGTCCTTGGCCTGAACCACTGCGTCGGCAATTTCGGTATTGGGAACATAAAGCCAGCCCTTGGTGTCGGCATTACGCTTAATGCCCTCGTCGATCTTCTCAATCTGGAAAATACGCACAACGTCCGAGTCGTCATCTTCATCCTCTACCGTCGAAGAGGAGCTGGTATCGGGCTCGGAGGGTTCCTCGGAGGAAGACGGCTTTTTGCCGCAGCCGGCAAATACCAGCATCATGACCAGCGCCAGCATCAGCGCAATCAGTTTTGTAGAAAAGATTCTGTTCATCTTCAATTCCTCATTTTCTCTTAAGATTTAGTAGGAAGTACCTGTCCCATATCAAAACACTACACAACAGTTTAATAAAAAGCCGAATGCATGTCAAGTAAAACCAGCGCCCCGGCATTAAAAGACATGGCAAAATGCGTCCGTTCGTGTTATGATAGTACGCGCAGCCCTCCTTTAAGGCGCAGCGACCTTAAAGCTCAGGCTGCTTTAGAAAACGCCTCAGAAGGGACGAATTGGCATGAAGCTGCTCTCAATTGCATTGGTCTGCCTGTTTTTGGGTTGCTCGCTCATAAACTTTGCGATGTGCGCCCTTGACAAGCGCGCGGCAAAACGCGAAAGAAGGCGCATACCTGAAAAGCGCTTCTTTTTGCTGGCGTTGTGCGGTGGCGGGGCGGGACTTTGGTGCGGCATGCTTTGCTTCCGCCATAAAACAAAGCACTGGTATTTCTGGGTAGTCGCCGTTCTGACAACGCTTGTCCAGCTCATGCTTTTAATCTGGGCAGCACTGCGGGTCGGCGGAACAATATAAATGTGGGATTTGCCGCGGTGTTATATTGCAGCCCAGAAAAAATTAACAAAATATACATAATTGCGCTTGCAAAATTAACCTTATACATACGGAGGAACCATGCTTTATCAAACCATTCTTTTTGACGCAGACGGAACGCTGCTCGATTTTTCGCAGGCACAGGCGCAAGCCCTGTTAAAAAGCTGCGCCGCGTTTGAAATTGCTGCTACCACGTCTCTGGTGCAGTGCTACGACCGTATCAACCAGTCGCTGTGGGCACAGTTGGAGCGCAAGGAAATAACCCGCGCGCAGCTGCTTGACAGGCGTTTTAGCCTATTTTTTGCAGAAGCCGGTCTTACCGGCGTGGACCCGGACGCCTTTAACCGCCACTACGCACAGGGCCTTGCGCAGGGCTTTGATCTGATTGACGGCGCCATACCTGTTTTAAAGGCGCTGTTGCCGCATTTTCAACTGGCCATCATCACAAACGGTATTGCCGACGTGCAAAAAAGCCGTCTGGCAGGCGCCGGCCTTACGCCGTTTTTTTCTCACATCATTATTTCGGGCGAAATCGGCTGCGAAAAGCCCGATCCGCTCTTTTTTGAGCAGGCACTCTCACAGTGCGGCATACCCGACCGGTCAACGGCCCTTGTGGTGGGCGATTCGCTCTCGGCCGATATTGCGGGCGGATACGGCTGTGGTCTTGATACCTGCTGGTACAATCCCAGGGGCGCACCGGCGCCGGCAAAGCCGAAGCCTACTTATATGATTGACAGCCTTTACGGGTTACTCCCGCTGCTTAAAATACCCGCCTATCTTTAAAAGCGGCGCGGCAGCGCCGCTTTGCCGTGGGATTACTTTTGTCACAAAGCTTTTAATCCGGCCTTTTGGCCTGTACCGCATCAATCCTGATTGCCGCGGCTTTGGCCCTGCAAACCAAGAAATGAGGGACACTTTATATGAACCGCAAGCTTTCCGCTTCCCCGCTGCTGCCCAGCCTGCTGCTGCTTTCGGTCGCTTTTATATGGGGCGGCGGCTTTATCTACACAAACATCGCGGTACAGTGCGGCATCTCTCCGGCGCTGCTGCTTACGCTGCGGTTTGTTATACCTGCCGTAATTATGGCGATACTATTTGGCAGGGAGCTGGCCGTTTCGAGCCTGTCAGACCTGAAGTTCGGCCTGATTGCGGGCACGATATTATTTGCCGCCTTTTTTTGCCAGACCTATGGCATTAAATTCACCACACCGGCCAACAAAGCGTTTCTCACCGCAACCAATGTTATTATGGTGCCGTTTTTAAGCCTTATTCTTTTTAAACAAAAGCCGGGGTTGCGTGCAACGGCGTGCGCTTTTGTCTGTTTTATAGGCGCGGCTGTCCTCTCGTGGTCGCCGGGCGTGGGCATCACCTTTAACGTTGGCGACTGGCTCTCGCTGCTGTGCGCATTCCTGTTTGCCTGCCACTACGCCTATTTGGGGGTTTCGGCCAGACTGATACGCAGCGCCGCGGTTTTAAGTTTTTTTCAGCTGGCGGTCGTGTCCGTGCTTTCGTTTGTGACTTTTCTGCTTTTTGAGCGGCCGCTTTTTTCGGCTGCGGCGCTAAAATCGGGCGTGGGAGCGGTGCTGTATCTTGCGCTGTTCTCCACCGGCTATTGCTACTTTGTGCAAAGCTGGGCACAGCGGCGGTTTTCTGCTTCGGGCACCGCCATTATTCTCTCTACCGAGGGTCTGTTCGGCAGTGTGCTGTCGGTGCTCTGGGGCTTTGATGAGCCTACCCTGACGCTACTGGCAGGCGGCGGTATTATTTTAATTTCGGTCATACTGGTTCAGTTGGATTTTGATGAAATAAAACGCCTTTTGCGCAAAGGCACACGATCTGATTGCACTGAAAATACAGGCTATGAAAGGAAGTAGTAGGTTTGAACGTTTATCTGGACTTGTTTTGGGCCTTTTTTTGCATAGGAGGCCTGACCTTTGGCGGGGGTTATGCCATGCTGCCGATGCTTGAGCGCGAAATCGTCGACCGCCGCCATTGGGCCACCTCTGAAGAGCTGCTCGACTTTTACGCCGTAGGCCAATGCACCCCCGGCGTTATTGCGGTTAATGTTGCAACGATAATCGGCTTTCAGCAAAAGCGCTATCTGGGGGCGGTCTTCAGCACCGCCGGTGTTGTGGCACCGTCGTTTATTATCATCAGCCTTAATGCGGGGGCACTTAAAGCCGTTGCAGGCAACGAGATGGGGGCGCACGCCTTTGGCGGCGTCCGCGTGGCGGTTTGCGTGCTGGTGGTTACAGCGG
>JAEWYJ010000337.1 GCA_023395695.1 Bacillota bacterium
GAGGTATTGCGTTACGCTGCCGGCCGTCACCGATATGGCGCACGTCAGGTGCTTTTACTGCGGGCCGCCGGGGCCAACGGGTTATGCGGTTTTACGACTCAGACAGGCATCTCGTCGAGGCCGGAGCACTATAACCACGGTGGTGCGTCGCTTTCCGGCAGATGGCCTTACGATATCTCAGGCGGGCGGGCGCACGGGTGTGTCGGAGGCTTATATTCTATCGCACAGGGGGAAATGACGATTGAGTGGACAAAACAGAGCGGACATTAATATCGGTGCGCGGGTCAACATTGTGCTCAAGGCCGATCAGCGCACCGGCAAGATGACCGGGGGCACCGTGGCAAAGATTCTGACCAAGAGCAGCTTTCATCCTCATGGCATTAAGGTCATGCTTCAGGACGGACAGGTTGGCCGCGTCAAGGAGCTGTTGCTTTAGCCCGCGGGCCTCTGCTGCTGCGCTATGCGCATTGCGACGACCGTGCATAACGCTTTCGGGCTTTTGCCTCGCGAGGCAAAAGCAATAAGCCCGGCAAACCGGACTGCCGATAATTTTAAGGGAGCATTCAAACTGTGATGCAGGCAAGGGTACAAAAAGCTATTCAAAATTTACAGCGCCACAACATGGGCGCATATTATGTCGCGTGTCCTGAGGCGCTGCTTTTGCTGCTGTCCACCCTGCTGCGCGCGGGGGAAACAGTCAGCTGCGGCGACTCTCTGACGCTTGAGCAAACAGGCGTACTCCATTTTCTGCGCAGCGGGCCTTACCAATTCTTAGATAAGTTTAAGTCGGGGCTTACCTCCGAAGATAAGCGGGAGATTTATCTTCAAAGCTTTCGGGCCGACACTTTTTTCACCGGCGTCAACGCTGTTATTACAGACGGCAGGCTGTTTAATATTGACGGTAACGGCAGCCGTGTCGCACCTATGCTCTACGGCCCGGGGCAGGTTATTGCCGTGGTCGGAACCAACAAGCTGACCGATACGCTTGAGGAAGCCGTTCACCGTGCCAGACAAACGGCAGCCCCGCTGGACGCCAAACGCTTAGGCAAGCAAACGCCCTGCGCCACGCTGGGGCGCTGTGTGGACTGCAGTCACCCGCAGCGCATCTGCAACGATTTTGTGCTGATAGCCGGCCAGTTTGTTAAAGCGCGTATCAAGGTTATTTTTATAGACGGCGATTACGGATTCTGACACAGTCAAAACGCCGCTTTGCGCCGCGTGCCGCAGCGACAATATATTGCCGCTTGACACAGAGTAAAAAGTGTGCCATATTTAAGAAAATAATAAGGAGGCGTGTTGATGTCCGTGTTGTCTGTTATGGTGAGCTCTAATTAAATAGAGCTGCAAAGCGTGTAGCCTTACGAGGGGGAACTTCTCCTCTGGTTTGGGTTACCCTTTTGCGGAACATGCCTGACAGACTGCTTCAACTGCCTTAATATAAAAGCGCGACAAGTTTTGCTTGGCCGCGCTTTTGATAGATTGGCTTTTTGCCCGCAGGGAGCAACTGCACTGACAGGTGTGGTGTATCCTTGCGGGCTTTTATTTTTAGCGCCGCAAACAGGCGGCGCTTGCAGACTTTTACAAGAAGGGGTTCTATATGAATTCGCATTATAAAACGCTTGAATTTGATCAGATATTAAATATGCTGTCTGAAAATGCACTTTCAGATGCCGCAAAAACCCGTTGCCTTGCGCTGGCACCCAGCCTGAAGCAGGCGGAGGTCCGCCGCTGGATGGACGAAACCACACAGGCCCGGCGCATTTTGGAGCAGGCCGGAACGCCGCCCCTCTCGCCAATGGTGGAACTGCAAAAGGTGCTCAGTCTCGTGCAGGCCGATGCCATGCTGCTGCCCGAGCAGCTTGAGCAGGTGCTCGCTTTTCTGACCGCCTGCCGCAGACTGCGCGCCTATTTAAAAAGGGCCGAATCGACCGAGTCAGCCCTCGCGTGGTATGGCACAGCCATTGATCCGCTTGAAGAAATAGAGCGGGAGCTGTTGCGCTGCATCAGGAGCGGCGCGCTTGAGGATCACGCTTCCGACGCCCTTTGCGACATCCGTCGCCGGCAGCTTGCCGCCACCGACCAGATTAAGGCGAAGCTGGAGGCTTTGCTGCGCAAAAATAAGGGCTGGTTTTCCGAGAGCTTTATCTCGGTGCGCGGCGGGCGCTATACACTGCCGGTTAAGCGCGAGCATAAAAACGACGTAACAGGCACAGTAGTAGAGCGCTCCAACACCGGGGGCACCTGCTTTATCGAGCCCGCCTCGGTAGGCCGGCTGCAGTCAGCGTTGCATGCGCTTGAGGTGGAAGAGGACAGTGAGATTCGACGCATTCTCTACACGCTGACCGCGCTGGTCAGCGACCATTTACCGGCTTTAAAACGCAACGCCGAAACGATGCAGACGCTGGACTTTCTGTTTGCCAAGGGCAAGCTGAGCCTGACCATGCAGGCTATTCCGGTGGGCATTACAACCGACCGGCGTATCCGGCTTGTCGGCGCACGGCATCCGCTGCTGGACAAAGCGTCAGCGGTTCCGCTTAATTTTGCAGCAGGCGGCGAGACCTCCGGCGTCGTTATTACCGGCCCGAACACCGGAGGCAAGACCGTTGCGCTTAAAACGGTGGGGCTGCTCTCACTAATGGCGCAAAGCGGCCTGCACCTGCCCGTTGAGACGGACAGCAGCCTTTGCATGCATAATCTGGTATTGTGCGACGTGGGTGACGGGCAGAGTATTTCCGAAAATCTCTCCACCTTTTCGGCCCATATTAAAAATGTGCTGGATATTCTGCGTCAGGCGACCGGCGAGTCGCTGGTGCTGCTGGATGAACTCGGCTCCGGCACCGACCCCGCCGAGGGCATGGGCATTGCGGTGGCAATTCTTGACGCACTTTGCGCCAAGGGCTGTTTGTTTGCCGCCACCACCCACTACCCTGAAATTAAAGCCTATGCCGCCAATACGCCGGGGCTTATAAACGCCCGTATGGCCTTTGACCGGGAAAGCCTAAGGCCGCTTTACCGCCTTGAAATGGGGGAGGCGGGCGAAAGCTGCGCGCTGTATATTGCCGAACGGCTCGGCATGCCGCAAGCCATGCTCAGGCGCGCCCGCGAGGCAGCCTATGCCGGACAGCCCGTCCAAGGCGAACCGACGCCCCAGCTGCACAAAAATACCGACAGCTTTGGCAAGGCGACGGCGCCAAAAATTGTGGCACAAAAGGCACCGCAGGCCACACGCCGCTGCGATACGTTCCAGATTGGGGACAGCGTTCTGGTCTACCCCACAAAGGAGACCGGCATTGTTTACGCCTGCGCCAACGACCGGGGCGAAATTGGCATTCAGGTCAAGGGGATTAAAAGACTGATTAACCATAAGCGCGTTAAGCTACAGGTGCCGGCAAGTGCACTTTACCCCGCGGATTACGACCTTTCAATTGTTCTTGACACGGTAGAAAACCGCAAAGCGCGCCGTATTCTGGAGCGGCGGCATCAGGAGGGTAACATGATTATTATTAAAAAAGGAGAGCAACAGCCATGAGTACAGGAATGATGCTTCGCCCTGAAGCCGGGGCGGATTATTGCGCAGTGGAGCGTCTGACCCGGGACGCCTTTTGGGATATCTACAAGCCCGGCTGCGACGAACATCTGTTGGCGCACAAGCTGCGTGACGCCGGTGCATTTTTGCCGCAGCTTGACTATGTGGCGGTACAAAATGATTGCATTGTGGGGAATATTATGTATTCTGCGGCACAGGTGCGCGACGATGATGGGCACGTGCACCCGGTGCTGACCTTTGGGCCACTGAGCGTGCTGCCCGCCTGCCAGGGGCAGGGCATCGGTTCCGCGCTGGTACTGCATACGCTGAATATAGCCCGCGCGACCAAATACCCCGCCGTTATCATCTTTGGTAACCCCGGTTTCTACCACCGGTTTGGGTTTAAAAGTGCCGGCCGGTTCGGCATAACCACCCAGACGGGCGACAGCTTTGACGCCTTTATGGCGCTGCCGCTTTATGAAAATGCATTGGGCGGCATCTCCGGCCGTTTTTACGAGGATGATGTGTTTCAGGTCGATCCGATAGAACTGGCTGAATTTGACCGGGGCTTTCCGTACCGCGAAAAGCATATTACCGATACGCAGCTTAAATGATGCCGTTTTGCCAACATAAAAACGAGACAAAATTGGCAGAACTGTTCTGTGGCTTTCAACGCACGGGGCGCAGATAGACCGGCGCCCGTGAAAAGGGCAACGCAGCCAGGCAAAAACGAGCCGCCAGAACCGTTTAGCTTTCTGTTGGTTGCACTACACAATGGCCGCGCCGTCGCAAAAGCAAAACGGCGCGGCCATTGTAATACGACTGGCGAAAAAAGCTTACCGGTTATATTTTCTGTTAAACGATAATCGCCCGGGACACTTATCGGCGTCGATACGCCACATGCAGGTGCGGCAGTATAGGCAGCTGCCTGTGTCGTGACCCGCCTGGGCGTCGTTAGCCCAATTGGGGTTTACCAGCGAGCCGCGTCCAATATCCACCATATCAACACCGGTCTCGCCCCGTATTTGCTCGGCAAGCTGGGCCGACGTAATTTCTCCAACAGCAAAAACCGGCACCGAAACGTGCTTTTTAATTTCTGCCGCCGCATAAATACGGTCGCTAAACGGGTAATTTTCAGGCTTGAACGGCTCAGAGCGCTGGTCAAATCCGTAGGAAACATCGAGAAAATCCCCCCCGTTTTCTGCAAATTTAACCGCGTTGGCAATGCCGTCTGCCAGCGTAGGCTCAAACGCGCCAAGCCGAATACCAATAATAAACGACGCCGGCGTCCGGCGGCGAATCTCCCGAATAATCTCCAATGCGAACAATGCGGGGTTTGCGCCATAGGCGTCGGTACGTCGGTTCACCTCGCGGTTAAGAAATTGCGAAATCAGATAATTATGGCACGCGTGCAGTTCCACGCCGTCATAACCGGCGTGTGCCGCCCGCACTGCGGCATCTGCAAACGCCTGCTGCAGGGTGTGCAGCTCTTCAAGCGTCATCGCACGGGCCTGCCTTATTTCTTCCCTTACAGTGCAGGTAATGTCGCTGGGGCAGACGGCATCCGCCAACAAACCGAAAGCACCGGCGTGATGTATTTCGACCAGAATGGGCGTCCCGTGCCGGTGCACGGCGTCGGTAATTTTTTTAAGCCCCTCAATCTGGCCGTCTTCCCAGATGCCCAGCTGCGAGTCGGCCAGGCGGCCGTCTCTGGCGATGCAGGTGGCCTCCTGAATAATCAGCCCGGCGCCCCCCTGGGCCAGCTCCCGGTAATGCTCAATGTGCCGGTCGGTCACGTAGCCGGTATCGTCCGCCCAACGGTAGACGACCATTGGCGGGACGGCAATCCGATTTTTAATAGTCAGGTTGCGAAGCTTTAGCGGTTCAAATAACAGACGCATAAGAGGTTTCTCCTTTTCAAAAATATTTACAGGCTTTCCCGGTACGGCCCGCGGCTTTAAAAGACCGCGCATCGCTTTTACAGCCAAGCTGGCGGGAAAGGTTGGAGCCGCAAAAACAGCAACGCCGTCACGCACAAAATGAGCTGCCCGGACGGATGGATTCTGATGGGTTTAGCTATGTATAGTCGCCTGTTTTACCGTATCGGTTCCTGTTCAAGGGCGGAAATTCATACCTTGATAAACACCAGCCTGTTGTCGGTGGAATGTGCCGGCGCATAAGCATACCCCAGCTGGTTAAAAGCCCGCATGTCCGCCGGCGTGGTGATGTTATGCTCCGCCAAAAAACGCACCATCTGCCCCCGTGCCATCTTGCACAGCGTGCCCTTTTCAACCAGCTTTCCGTTGTGCCATTCCCCAAAAACGCAAGAAACAAGGCGCATACCCTCAGGCATATAAGCGGTTACCGCCCGGCTGTATTCTTTAGAGGCAAGGTTCAGAATAAAGTCCGTCTCGCCGCAAAGCTGGTCGGCCAGCTTGCTGCCCCAAAAGGCGTAAAGATCCTTACAGCCGCCAACCGCAAGCCCGGCCTGCATTTCAAGCCGGTAGGGAACCACACCGTCAAAGGGGCGCAGCAGCCCATAGAACCCCGATAGAATACGCAAATGCCGCGCAATATAGTCAAAGTGCCCATCCTCAAAGACGCCCGGGGCCATGTAGCGGTATTGTATACCCTCATAGGCAAGAATGGCGGGGGTCAGGTTCTTTTCCAACGCCATTGCGTTGAGGCGCTGTATGTTGAGTGCGGCAATAGCGTCGTTACAGTTCCAAAGCGCCTTTAATGCCTCAGGCCCCATGCGCTGAAGCGCGCGCCGGATCATATCCGCTTCGGGCAGAAAACGCGGCAATGCATTAAACGCCAAACTGTCGGTATCCACGTTCATCTTTTTTGCGGGGGATATAATAATTCTCATAGGAACTGTCCCTCTTGCAAGGCATGCCGCAGCCGCTTAACCGCAGCGCCGGCTCCCTCATAACCGGCACAGTGACAAAGCCGGTTATTCACGCCGCCGTCGAGAAGCGGCTGGTGCTGCCGCGCCGGGTCAAGCGCCATGTCGGCAGTCAGCACATTCTCCCACGCACGGTTTAAAAACGCAACCTCACGCCGGCCGTGGGTTTTGGTCAGTACAATGCCGCCGCCTGCCTGAATATACCGCCCAACCGCATCACCCGGAATGCCGGCGTCGTACAGGCTTGTCTTAAGCCCGCGCAAAAAGGTCTCAGGCAATGCCTGCCAGTCGGCAGCGCTCATATCAAACACCGTAAAGGCATAGCGCGTTTCGCAGTGAACCGCCAGCAGGCTGCCGCGTCCGCGCAGCGCAATAACGTGTAAATCCCAGCAGAAATGCCGACTGACCGGCGGACCCTCATTCAAGCTTTTTATTTTCAGGTGCCGCTTCAACGGAAGGGTCAGCCCAAGCTGCATGGCATGTCACCTCTCATCCAGTAAATAGTGCAGTATTTTTTCAGGGTTCTCAAGAAAACGTCGTGTCAGCCGGTAGTGGTCGGTTTGCCGGTAATCAACCGGGCAAATGCCCGCCTCCGACAGCTCGTACACCTGTGCGCCGGGGTAGGCCATCAGGATGGGTGAATGGGTGGCAATGATAAACTGGGAATTGCGCTGCACCAGCGCATGGATATGCGCCATCAGCGTCATCAGCCGGTTGGGCGACAGAGCGGCCTCCGGTTCGTCAAGCAGATAAAGCCCATTACCGCCAAAGCGGTTTTCAACCAGCGAAAGAAAGCTTTCTCCGTGGGACTGCCGGTGCAGAGATTTGCCGCCGTAGCTGGCCGAAACAGGCGGCCTGCGCGCGGGAATGGCGTCCAGCGTGTCGATATAGCTGGCGGCGTTGTAAAAGCTCTCGGCCCGAAGAAAAAAGCCGTCCTTCGGGTAGGCGCTTTTGATAAGCGTAAGATGCCGGTGCAGCTCCGAGTGGGTGGCACTGGTGGCAAAGCTGAAGTTTCGGGTGCCGCCCTCGGCATTAAAGCCGGCGGCTACGGCAAGGGCCTCCAGCAGCGTGGATTTGCCCGTCCCGTTTTCGCCCACCAAAAAGGTAACGGCATGGGTAAAGGGGAGTACTTCCCCCTTTGACAGGTGGCGCACGGCCGGCAGACTGTGCAGATAGGAGGTCGCCTCCACCGGCGTTTTAAGCCGAACACCGCTGATGTAATAGCGTTGCATACGCCACACTTCCTTTTAAGCACTCAAGGCGCTTTTAGTATAGCAAATAAGCCCGCCTGTGTGAAGTGCCCGCAGGGCGGGATATGGGCAAGCTCCGCTAAGGGGATATTTTTAAATAATAGCGATAAGCGCCATGGCGTTCGGGCGCCATGACGCTGGTTTTGTGTTAACTATACGCGATTAATTTAAAAAACGGCCCGGCGTTGGCGTGCCTATTTTTTGCATTGCAAGGCGGACGCCGCAGCAGGGCTGGCCCCCAGCAGGAAGGATGCCGCAGCGACGCGGAAAACAGGCCCTCAGGGTGGTCGGCTTTGAAATTAGTCGGCTATATTGGTTGGTGTATAGTCCCTGCGGTTATGGCATCCATGTGCATCATCCCGACATATAAGCAGCGCCGGAGAAAGCCAATAGGCCGCGTGTTCATGGCGCGGGTGTGCACGGATTTTTCGGAAGATGCCGTTCATGTGATGCGCGACGCAAATGGATATTGCGAAAAATAAAGCGTTGAACGGGCAGACTCTATTTTTAAAGTCGGCCTCTGGCAGCGCCGTTACGCCTCCTCCAGAAAAGAAAACGAGGTGACGGACTCTCCTTTATATTGAAATTCAACAGCATGAGAATGCACACCAAAAAACTTCTGAATGTTGGCGTCGGTCATCACTTGCGCCGTATTTCCGGTGACATAGTCCTGCTCTCCCAGCAAAAAACACCGGTCTGCGATGCGCAAGGCATGGTTTGGATAATGGGTATTAATGACGCAGGCCATTTTATGTTCAGATACCACCGACTGAATGAGGTTTAGCAGACGGATTTGATTGCGAAAATCCAGGTGCGATTCCGGTTCGTCGAGCACCAGAAGCTGCGGCGCATTGATGAGCGCCCGCGCAATAAACACCAGTTGAAGCTGCCCGCCGCTCAGTTTGTTGCAGGGCTGCTCCCGAAGATGATAAATACCTGTTTTTTCAAGCATCCGATCTGCCAAATCATAATCTTTTTTGCTCGGGGCCGCAAAGAAGGCGCCATGCCCGCTCTTACCGAAAACGACCATATCCCGTACGGAGTAGTCGAACGAAACCCTGTGCGCCTGCGGAACATAACCTATTTCTTTCATGGGCTTATTTTTTTGGCTTCTTTTACCGCCTATCTCTGAGCACCCGCTGTCCCATCTCAGAATGCCTACAATACACTTTATCAGCGTTGTTTTACCAATACCGTTTCGGCCCATGACGGCCATCACCTGCCCCTCCTGCAAGGAAAAGGAGATGTTTTTCAGCAGAGGATGATCGGGCGTATAGGAAAAGCAGCCGTCCTGTACTTGTAATATTGTGTTCATTGCTTTACCGTTCCTTTCGGCTGCGGCTATAAATAATTGCAAAAAATGGCGCTCCGATAAGAGCGGTAAGAATTCCCACGGGAAGCTCCGCCGCGGTCAGATTTCTTGCGGCAGTATCCACCAAAACCATGAATATTGCGCCGGTCAGACAGGATGCCGGCAACAGATACCCATGGTTGACCCCAACCAACCGTCTGCAAATGTGCGGAATTACAAGCCCTACCCAGCCTATAACGCCGGAAACGGTGACACTGCCGGCTGTCGCCAACGTTGCAAACAGGATAATTAGCCAACGGGTTATGTTTGGATTAACGCCCAGCGTAAAGCAGTCCTCATCACCAAGGGAGAGCAGGTTCATCCTCCAGCGCAGCAGGTACAGTCCTGTTATACCGCTCATAACAGGAATAAAAGCGATTCCAATGTCGCGGTAGGTGGCATTTGCAAAGCTGCCCATCTGCCAAAAGGTGATGGCGGGGAGCGTTTCAGAGGTGTCGGCCACATACTTAATCAGCGAGATCAGCGCCGAAAAGATGGAGGACACGATGATGCCGCCCAGCACGACCGACAGCGTTCCCGTACCGTTCTTTGACCCGGCCAGAAAAAACACTAAGGTCACGCTGGTTAAGCCGATTGCAAGCGAAAGCACCGGTGTAAGCAAGCCCAGCCCGCCGGTAAGCAGAATGCCCAGTGCGGCCCCAAAGCCCGCCCCGGAACTGACCCCCAACAAATCGGGACTGACCAGCGGGTTCTGAAAGGTGCCCTGTAAGGCGGCGCCGGATATGGATAGCCCGGCGCCAACCATCGCAGCCAGAATAATTCTCGGAATGCGCACGTTGAAAACAACAAACATTGCTGTTTGCAGCGTGCTGTCCGCACTCCCATACAGCTTGGCGGCCAGAATGGTTACAAGTTCAGCCGGGCGAATGCTGTATTTGCCCAGCAATACAGCGCCGACAGCCACACCCGCCAGCAGCACCGTGCCAGCAAGCATGCGCTTGTTATAATTTGCGTTATGTTCCCTGCTCATATTCCGGTTGCTTTTCTATAATCCAAAACCGAGTCAAGCTCTTGCTCGGTTAAATCAACGCTGTAATTGCGCCGGTAATATTCTTTAATTTCCGCCCGAATCGCACTGTCGCTCATAAGCTCAGGGTACGCTTTAGAAACCAGCCAAAGCGGAAAGAGCGGGGAATCTGCGCAGGGCGTGACCCAAGCGTAGGTTGTTCTGGGCACATCAAAAACCTGCTTGTTCTTCCATGCGTTGAGCAGCGACCAGTCCTGTCCTTCAATAGCATTTTCCAGAATATAGCTTGCCGGAACATCCTGAAAGCACATGATAAAATCAGGATTCCACGCATAGACCTGCTCCATGCTGACCTCGCCGGTGCCTTCAACTGACGCGGCGACATTCTCAATACCGCTCAGCGCAAAAAAGCTCTGGGCCCATCCGTCAAAGGAGTCCGAACCCATAACCACGACGCTGCCAGCC
>JAEWYJ010000238.1 GCA_023395695.1 Bacillota bacterium
AGTATGCTTATTACAAAAAAGGCCACTATTTTTAAGCTGACGGTGGTAAGGCTGACAGTGGGATCAGACGCGCCGATAGCCATAGTCAGCAGTATCAGGCCGAGAATATCATCTATCAACGCCGCGCCGAGAATAGCGTTACCGGAATTGGTTGAAAGCTTTCCCATCTCCTTGAGCGTCTCCACCGTAATCGAGACCGAAGTTGCGGTAAGCACAATGCCTACAAACAGGTTTTCAAGAAAGACCTCGTGGCCCTGGTTGTAAACCGTCGCCAAAAAATAACCGCCCGCCAAAGGAATGAGCACACCGCAAAGCGCGATAAAAAAGGCAGCCTTACCCGACCGGCGCAGCTCCTTGATATCGGTCTGAAGACCGGCGCCAAACATCAGCACTATAACGCCAAGCTCCGACACCTGGTTCATAAACTCAGAGGGCTGCACCAGCCCCAGCAGGCTTGGGCCCAGCAGCAAGCCCGCCAAAAGCGCCCCCACCACCTGCGGCATATCCACTTTTTTTGTAAGAATAGAAAAAGACTTTGTTACCAGAAGAATAATGGCAACGTCAAAAATAAAACGATAAGATTCCATAAAATCACCTTCCAAATTAATCTGTGCGGCTGTGCGTGTATAGCGGTACGGCGGAGGGTCAATACATATATCAATGAACGATATATCTCATATTGAAACCCAATTGCAATATTTCCTGCGCCGTCCTCCAGTATAGCACCCGCACGATGGCAATTCAAGATGAATAATACGCATATTACCTAGCTTAAAAACGTAAAATTTGTATATTGTATATAAATTATTTACAAATCGGAAAATAAAAATGGAATTGGCTTTTTATAGCGCAAAAAACCAGCGTGACCGCCCGTCAATATCAACTTACCATAAAACAAGCGCCGCTCTGTTAAAGCGACGCCGTATACAAAAGAACAAGCAAAGAATCTGTCGCCTGCAAAACGCATGTTCAACCTTTATTGTCGCCCGAATCGGGTAAATGGCCATCGCGCTCGGCCTTTATTTCAAAATGGATCATGAACGTCATCAAGCCGCGCAGTAATATGACGGCACCTAAAATAACAAGCTCGTCCAAGCTCCTGATCAAAACCGTTTTAAGAATCTCTGCCGCCATTTTAAATTCCAGTCCCGTCGCCATATCCTGCAGCAGCATAAATTTAAAATTAAAGCGGTTTTTACGCACAATATGGTGCAGATAATAATAAAAGGCTTTGAGCGCGCCAACAGCAATAATGAATATTCCAAAAAGGTCTAAAAATGCAATAATGGTGGGCAGAATCCACTCAATCCAGTGTTCCAGCATCATAGGCTTTCTCCTTGATACAAAGGATGCCCGCCGCTCATAGCGTGGCAGCCATCCTGATTTTTTGAATTTACGGCGGGAATATTCATGAACGGCGCGATATAAGCGTTCTTTTTTATAACGGGCGCATTTTGCGGCGGGCTTTTAAAAAGCCGCGGCTAATCCGCCAGTCGGCAAGCGTGGGGGCCGACAGCCTAATCACCATATAACTGCGCAACATATTCCTCAAGGCACGCGTTGTTTTCGTGCATGGCGGCGGCATGCGCCTTACCGACATAGCGCATATGCCAGGGTTCATAGCCGATGCCGGTAATATCCTGCTTATCCTCCGGGTAGCGGATAACAAAGCCGTATTCCCATCCGCGAGCGGCCAGCCAGACACCGGCGTCGGTATCTGCAAACGCGTAGTCAAGCACCTGATGCGATGGGGTAACAATGTCCAGTGCCAGCCCGGTGTGATGCTCGCTGGTGCCGGGCGGCGCCACCCAGCGCCGGGCCTCTATAACGGCTTGCTCCTGAGAAAGTCCCCGTGCAAGCTGCTTGTTAAGCTGCTTTTCAAACAGCTGGCGCGACTGTTCAACCGTGCGGTAGCCGTAGCAGATCATCAGAGAAACGCCGTCGTTTGCAGCGGCCGTAACCAGTTCGTTAACCGCGCCGGTAATGCGTTCATCCACCTGCATGGGTGTATCGCCATAGCTGTAGCCGGTGGCCGCCAGCTTTACCGACCAGCCATCCGGAAGAGGATGCTCAAAATTGACCAGCATCAGCTGCCAGTCGTCCGGCACCGGGGCAGAAACAGGCTCTTCTGTCTCTGGCAATGAGACAGAGGGTATGCTCTCCGGCGGTTGGGAGGGCTGAGACGCCTCCGAGGAGGGCCGTTGATTTGGAATAAGATCGTCCGCTTTTCGGCCACAGGCACCCATCAGTATCAGTACGGCGCACAACAGGGCCATCGTATATCGCGACAATGATAAGACTCCTTTTATTTCACTTTTAGAAGCGGTGTTCACAGGTCAAAATTCCGGGTCGACGGCAATTTTTGCGTCAGACAAAGCAAAACATAGAGGCAGCGGATATTTTGACTCAGCAGGATATAAAGCGCACTGGTTCGGTCGGTCGTTTTGTGCTGTGCATACCGCTTTTATGTCCGATGGGTCTATTTTCTCACAGAAGCCCGTGTTTAGCAAGGAATATTAAATTTTTACCTGGAAATGCTATTAAAAATATCCAAGCTATTTTACCAAGAATTAAGAACAAGGCAGCTTTGTCCGCGGCTTCTTAGCATGCTCAAAACCGGGTCTGCCCGGGTACTTTGGCATAGAGGCTGGCTCGGCAACCGCACGCTTTCTTGTTTAAGATTTAAAAACACACCCGGGAGGATTATAAAATGCCCCCTTTTATACGGCGCTGCACCAGCAGCGGAGTAAGAATGCGGATGCTGCTGCTATATGCCCTGAACATTCTGGACATGCTCATAACAAAATTTCTGATTCAGACCGGAAAATTTCGTGAGATAAATCCGGTTATGGCGCTGGCGCTGCAAAGCGACTGGGCCACGCTATTGCTAAAGCTGCTTCTGCCGGCGGTGTTGATGAGCTATCTCTACCGGCGGCTCAGGCTCATAAACGTGCGGCACCTCAGGCTTGCGGCGCGTGCGCTGGAAGTATTGATTGCGGCCTATTGCATTGTAAGCCTGCTGCATCTGTGGCTGTATTGGACCAGCCTGTAACAACAGCGGATGGCGTTGGCCATCCGCTGTTTTATCACCGCTGCTTTATTTTTGGCGGCGGTGTATTTTTTTGATAGAGCAGCGCCAGCCCCCGTAAAATCAAATCTCCGTCACAAATAATTTTATGCTGGCACAGCGGGGCAACACAACCGGTCAGACCACCGGTAGCCACCACAGTGGCTGCTTGTCCCAGAACGGTTTTTTCCACACGGTCAATAAGCCCGTCAATCATAGCGGCATTGCCCTGCAGGGCGCCGGCACGCATAGCGTTCACTGTGTTTTTGCCCAGCAGCATTCCGGACGGCTCCAGACTGATGTGCGGCAGCTGAGACGTGCCCGCAGCCAGCGCCTGCACCGAGCTGCGCAGACCCGGAATAATCATGTAACCGATATAGTCTCCCGACTGGTCCAGCACAGCAAGCGTGGTGGCGGTGCCAAGGTCAAAGACCAGAATCGGTTTGGGATAACGTGCCAGCGCGGCGACGGCCCCGACAATAAGATCGCTGCCCACCCGGGCGGGATTGTCGGTGAGAATATTGAGGCCGGTTTTAACGCCTGCGCCCACCAGCAGCGGGCGCTTTCCCACAATTTTCTCTACTGCGTTTTGCATGGCGGCGCTTAACGGCGGAACTACCGATGAAATAATCGCCCCCTCTATATCGGCAAAGCGAATTTTATGCAGTGCAAAAAGCTCCATTAAAAGCGAGGCGTATTCATAATCGGTTTTATCAGGGTCGGTGCGCAGCCGCGCGGTAAAAAGCACCGTTTCTCCCCGCATACCGCCGAGGACAATGTTGGTATTCCCTATATCAATGGCGATAATCATGAAATAGCATTACTCCTTTCCCAATCTGCGGCCATAGAGCACGCTATAAAGCGGCGGGCAGATCACGGCGGTTAAAAATGCGGCCAAAACCGCCTCCGGTATGCCGTTGATGCCTACAACACCCATAATCACGCCAAGCAGCGCTTCAAAGCCAATGCTGCGCGCCTCGGCATAGCTTGCGCCGTAGAGCAGGTAGATGCCTCCCATAACAAAAACCGTATTGGTGATCGACCCCAGAAAGCCGGCAGCGCCGCACGCCAAAAGCGGCCCGGCACGACGTTTAAGCCACTTGAAAAGCAGCCCGGACGCGATCCCGATCAATATTCTCGGAACAAAGCAGATGACAAGACTGCGCAGTCCTCCGGAAAAGCGGGGGTCCAGACTGTAAAAAGGCGTGAAGACAAACGAGGTAACTAACGGCCTGAGGGTGTTATTGATAAGACTGGTCAGTCCAAAGACCCCGCCTAAAAAGGCACCGGCTTTAGGGCCCAGCAGGCACGCACCGATAATGACCGGAATGTGTATCGTTGTGGCATTCATAAAACCCAGCGGAATATACCCCAAAAAGGGTACGTTGGCCATCACGACAACAATGGCCGAAAACAGCGCTAAAAGCGTCAGGCCGCGAAGATTGGGGCTGCGGTTTGTACGGGTCCCGTGCATATTTAATTCCTCCTGCTGCTGTTCGCCGGTTGCGGGATACAGCGCAATTATTCACCGGGCCTTAGCGGCATATTCAAGCAGGCATCAGGGCGGATTTACCCTTTGACGCGGCGGCGTTTGTTAAAACGCCTGGCCAAATGGGATATCCGATGATAGAATAAAAAAAATTACACCGCCGAGTGCTCGGTCATTGATTATTATAGCGCCCGGCGTTCATGAACACAATATTTTTATAGTCGCAAAATGGAAGGCAGGTTAACCATATGCTGAAAAACAAGACCGTTTTGCTGGGTGTTTCGGGCAGCATCGCCGCTTATAAGGCGGCTGCTCTGGCGTCGCTGCTCGTTAAACAGCGGGCCGACGTGCATGTGCTGATGACCCAAAATGCCATGCAGTTTGTTTCGCCCGTCACCTTTGAGACGCTGACCAATAACCGCTGTGTGGCCGACACGTTTGACCGCAGCTTTGCGTACAACGTCGAGCATGTGTCGCTGGCAAAGAGGGCCGACGTCTGCATTGTAGCGCCCGCTACGGCCAATATTCTTGCCAAGCTGGCACATGGCCTGACCGACGATATGCTGACCACCACGGTGTTGGCCTGCCGTTGCCCTAAAATTGCTGCACCGGCCATGAACACGGCCATGTACGAAAACCCTGTAACACAGAACAACCTCAAGGTGTTGACACAGTACGGCTGGGAGGTGCTGCAGACCGGCTTTGGCCGCCTGGCCTGCGGCGACATTGGGCCGGGCAAATGCCCCGAGCCCGAGCAAATGCTTGAAAGCGTGCTGCACAGCGCCTCACACACACAGGATATGATCGGGCTTCGGGTACTCGTCACTGCGGGCGCAACACGGGAGCCGCTTGACCCGGTGCGGTTTATAACCAACCATTCCACAGGTAAGATGGGCTATGCCATTGCCCGTGCCGCCAGCGCGCGCGGCGCCGCGGTAACGCTGGTCAGCGGCAAAACAGAGCTGCCGCCGCCCGCCTATGTTGAAACGGTCGGCGTTTTAAGCGCACAGGAGATGTTTAAGGCCGTTACGGCACGCAGCGGCGAGATGGATATTATCATCAAGGCGGCCGCGGTGGCCGACTACCGGCCGGCCGATTGCGCCGACGAAAAAATTAAGAAAAAGGACGATGACCTGACACTGGCGCTGGAGCGCACGCCGGATATTTTAAAATATTTAGGTCACCACAAAACGCCGGGACAGTTCCTGTGCGGTTTTTCAATGGAAACACAGAACATGCTTCAAAACTCCCGCAAAAAGCTGCAAAACAAAAACCTTGATATGATTGCGGCCAATAACCTCAGGCAGGCGGGCGCAGGCTTTGGCGGAGACACCAACCTGCTGACGCTGATTACGCCGCAAAGCGAGCTTGCTTTGCCGATGATGACGAAGGACGAAGCGGCCCACCGCCTACTTGACGAAATTCTGCTGTTGAGAAAATAATGTCGCTTCTGCAGCCAACCCGGCGGCGCTGAATTGGCGCCCGTATGTTTTGCGACGCAAGGTGGCGGGCGCAGGCGGGCCAACACTGGGCAAGGGCTGCTTTAAGCCCTTTGTTTTTTGTCGCATTTCATTTTGCACTGTAGCTTTTAACTATAAATATCGGATGATACCCGCCGTGCATTGAGATGATGCAGGTGCTGTGCTATAATAAGCAAGCGACAAATAACGGGGTGAATAAAAATGAGAACGATAACGACCCGCCAGGTTACGGAAGCGGTCAAAGCGCTTTGTATTGAAGCCAACCGGATTTTACCCGCCGATGTGCGTACAGCGCTGGAGGCGGCAAAAGCCGCCGAGACCTGGCCCACGGCCTGCGGGGTACTCGACGACATTGTTGAGAATTATCACCGCGCTCAGACGCTGGACATGCCCATCTGTCAGGACACCGGCACGGCCTGTGTCTTTGTGGAGCTGGGGCAGGAGGTCTATGTGTCAGGCGGGCTTCTCACCGACGCCATTAATGAGGGCGTAGCCCTCGGCTACACCGAGGGTTATCTGAGAAAATCCATTGTATCTGACCCGCTGGAACGCAAAAATACCCGTGACAATACGCCGGCTGTCATCACCTACGACGTGGTACCGGGCGACCGGCTGACCATTACGGTGGCGCCCAAGGGCGCTGGCAGCGAGAACATGGGCCGTCTTGCCATGCTTAAGCCCTCGGACGGAGTAGAGGGCGTTAAGGCCTTTGTGCTGGAAACGGTTGAAAAAGCCGGGCCGAATCCCTGTCCGCCTATTGTGGTGGGCATAGGTATAGGCGGTAATTTTGACCGGGTAGCGCTGCTGGCCAAGAAAGCGCTGCTGCGGCCGCTTGATGCGGTCAACCCCGACCCGCGCTATGCTGCGCTGGAACGTGAGCTGCTGCAAAGCATTAATGCGCTGGGTATCGGCCCTCAGGGCTTTGGCGGACGCACAACGGCGCTGGGCGTCAGTATCGAAGCGTTCCCCACCCATATTGCGCAGCTGCCCTGCGCCGTCAATATCAACTGCCATGTTACCCGCCACAAGACGGCGGTGCTTTAAAAAGGGGGGGCTGTGATGAAAAAGAAAATTACGGTGCCGTTTACCGAAGAGCAGGCCCTTGCGCTGCACGCGGGAGATTCGGTTTTAATTTCCGGGGTAATTTACACCGCGCGTGATGCTGCCCACAAGCGTCTGGTGGCGCTGCTGGACAAGGGTGAACCGCTGCCCTGCGATTTAAGCGATCAGATTATTTATTACGTTGGCCCCCCCCCCCCCAGACCGGGCGGCGTCATCGGCTCGGCTGGGCCG
>JAEWYJ010000249.1 GCA_023395695.1 Bacillota bacterium
GTTCACTGCCTCTAAAGTAGATACCACATCGCCTAATATCACTTATGTCACAGTGCCATCAACATGGAGTGCATCAAGCACCATAACAATAACGGCCAACGACGGCGCCAGCGGCCTGTCGGCCTACGCTGTTACCACAACCGGAGATCCGCCTACCACGGGCTGGGGACCGAATAAAAATATAGAGATCACGGCCAACGGCACCTATTTTGCATGGGCGAGGGATGCTGTCGGCAACGTGTCCGCACGGTATGAATTTGTTATAGAAAAGGTGGACAGCACCAAGCCCGCTGTTACTGCCGTCTCGGTACCCGATGAGTGGGCAACTAACAGCAAGGTGACGCTTGCAGCTTCTGACATTGGCGGCAGCGGTCTTTCGGCTTACGCCGTTACCACTACAGCCACCGCGCCCGGCTCCGGCTGGCAGCCCGGTACAAGCTTTACTCTGGCGGCCAACGGCAGCTATTATGCCTGGTCCAAAGACGGGGCCGACAATATTTCAGACGGTTATGCGTTTACTGTCAGCAAGGTCGATACGGACAGGCCAAGCGTGGCTTTTGTCTCCGTGCCCGCCACTTGGGGCATGAGCAGCACGGTCACTGTCAACGGATCGGATGCCACCAGCCATATCGCGGCCTATGCTGTCACGACCGGCGGCACCTCAGCGCCGTCCTCCGGCTGGCAGATCAGCCAAAAGTTTACCTTCAGCGCCAACGGCACCTACTACGCGTGGGTCAAGGATCAGGCCGGTAACGTGTCTCAGACCGGCTATGAGTTTCAGATAGATAAAATAGATCTTACCGCACCGGTTATAGCCTCCATTACCATGCCCACGGACTGGACTGCTATTGCGGATATTACGATCAACGCCGACGATGCCGATACCAGCGTCGCAGCCTATGCGCTGACAAGCAGCGGCACGGCCCCCGCAGGCGGTTGGCAGGATAACGCCACCTTTACCATCACGGCTAACGGCACATATTATGCATGGGCGCGGGATGCGGTTGGCAACACAGCCTATAAATCCTTCACCTTACGCAGACCAACGGCAAGGAGTTGCCGGCGCTGGCACACCGTCTGACCGGTACGGTGGGCGAATACGACCGCCTGATGGGTGTGCTGCAAAAGATTTCGCCCTACCCGATTGCTTTTGAGCCGATTTTAAGGGAATCCGTGAACGGCTATTGCGATTATGAAGCGCAGCGCATTGTGATTCGTGCAGGCGTCAGTCAGGAACAGGCGGTAAAAACGACGGTACATGAAATGGCGCACGCGCTGCTGCACAGCAGCAAGGCCGGCCCGGAGCGTGACCGGCAGGCTTTTGAGGTGCAGGCCGAGAGTGTGGCCTACGTCGTTTGCCAACACTTCGGCATCGATTCGTCTCAGTATTCCTTCGGGTACGTCGCTGGTTGGAGCGGCAGCGTGCAGCTGGAGGTGCTGGAGCAGTCGTTGACTGTCATCCAAAATGGCGCGTTACAGATCATCGACAGCACGGAATTTGAGCTGATAGCGCGCGATAGGGAAATAAATGCGCTGAGACAGCTCTGGGAAATTGAAACGAATGATCCGGCCACACAGGAGTGGCGCAGCCTTTTGCATCCTGATGAACAGATGTTAGTGAATAAATGGGATAATCTATATTCCTTTGCCGCAGAGCTAGAAAATTTTTTTGCTAAACACGATCCATGCTTTGGCGGATGGAAAAGTCAGGAGCATGCAATACAGACCTTTGCCGGGATGTTAGAAAATCGGGACACCGGCTGGTTCATGGATACCCTTAATGAATTGACTGCTGAAAAGCCTTGGCTGAAGGCTCAGGCCAACCAAATGCGGCAGAAAGTTCAAAAATATTCAGCCGTTACGCAACCTCCGCGCTCCATTCCTGACAAGCTGACGGACGCGAAGGTCGAAGCAGACCGGATGAATACCCAACGGCACGCCGGACACACAGCTAAACGACACGATATGGTTCGATAGCGGTCTTAATTAGGAGGATATGATATGCCTGTCACGATTCCAACTTGTGACCAATGCGAATTCGACTATGATTTTGCATTTGGCAATTATGCGTGCTGCAAATGCGGGTATGTGCTAACCCGCGATGATAAACAACAGGCATTGCGGCAGTCCAATGCCTGCCGCGCCGAAGATGATCAAAATCTATACAACAATAATGCAAGGAGAATATAAAAATGAACGTTTGCTTTAATCTGGAGGAACTGGCCCTGATGGGCGCGTACAACCCCGAGAATGGGCGTCTGGCCATGATTGATACCCTAACCGAAGAATTGCCCTACATGGGCGATGAGCTGGCCGCTGAGACGGCCAACAGCGCGCTGAACAAGTTGCACGCTGTCAGCGACGCGGAGTTTGATCGTCAGAATTTTATGGCCAACGTGTTCGAGTGAATTTTAGGCAAAGCCGCTTGTCGGCTTGCCGGTGATCACTGGTGTCAGTGGTTACCGCCAAGCAGATAAGTAACAACATTTTTATAGCCGCAACATCCCACAAATGGCTGCATGGCCGCTTTTTGAAAAGCAGGGTCGTGACGGTCTGTTAAAGTGCACCCAAAATGGTGTGTTGCGGCAGAGGGAGAAGACCATGGAAAGCAACGGAATTCTATCTAAGGGTTACGGTATCGTGCCAAAGCTTGTTATGCTTCAAGGCAGCGTCAGCATCGATGCCAAAGCACTATACGCTTATTTCTGCGCCTATGCGGGCGATAGCTTTAGCTGCTACCCGCCGCGCAGCAAGATTCTCAACGATCTGGGCTTTTCTCCTGCCACTTACTACAGCTATCTTCAGGAGCTGCGGGAGGGCGGATATATCGACGTTAAGAAGCATAAGACCAGCCGGCAGGAGTGGTGCAACAACCGGATTATTCTGCTGCAAAATCCGCCGATTTTGGCTAAGGCCGAGGAGAAGCAGCGCCGGCGCTTTGACATCACCGGCGGGCTGCGCGATTACGGCTATGGCCGGATCCCGCTGGCAGTCATGACCGACCGGCGCATCAGCCGCAAGGCCAAGGCCTTGTATGCCTATTTTTGCGCCTTTGCCGGCAGCAAAAACGTCTGTACGCCACAGATCGAATTCACACTGAGCTTCTTACATATCTGTCTCAATTCTTATTACAAATATCTCAATGAGCTGCTGTGCTACCACTACATAACCGTGTTTCACCGTAAAAACGAATATGGCCGCTATATATCCAATAGCATCATGCTCAATCCCGCGCCGGACCATGTAGAAGGCCTGCTTCAGCTTGAGGAGCGCCGGGAACGGTATGTGGAACGTTTAAAAGGCGTTGAGCCAAAACCGCCCAGACGTCGAAGGAGGCGTAAACCAAGCATACAGAATCCTCAGCAGCTCACGGAGGCGATACGTAGGCAGGTCAGCTTCGACGAGCTGGCCAAGAGCCGGCCAGAGGGCCTGCTCAACGTGATCGTCGGATTTATCACGGAGCTTTCCTTTGACCCATACAGCCCCGTAGAAGCTGCCAGCATTGATTGCGCTTGTGTCGAAGGCTTTATAGCGCATATGGAACGCAGTGTTAACCCTGACACCAATATAAAGAATCATGTATCGTACTTTAAGCGATCTTTTATCAATTATCTGATTGAATTGCAAGTGCAATCCGGCAAAACAATCTGTTGAAAACTCTGCCAGGATTGCATTTTTTCAGAAATCCACCGTTTCGCAAGTTTTGGTATATCACAAATTGTATTCGCGCAAATCGATACACTACAACCAGCAGATCCACTATAAGCAATAATATATATTTCTATCATTCAGATAGAAAATTATAAATATCAGTTCTTGTGGAGACAAAAAGGTGTCCGCTTATGTACGCTGTTGAAAAGCATGCGCATATAAAAGCGGACGATTGGATTCTCATAGGGCTTCGCCCTCTTTACCGCCTGACGGCGGTAAATTCACCCGGCAAATAAAAAACGATTTTAAAGGAGAAAAAAGATGGAATCTAAACATGAAGATTTTAAATGGAACGGAATACTTATCTTTGGGAAGCGGTTTGGACGGTATAACATTGCCGTCACCTATTTGGCAATTGACATTGTGCTTTTCTTTTTGTTTGTCATTAGCCAGTCATTTTTAACTGCACTGGTGGGTGAAATTTTTCGTAGCGTTCTTAGGGGCGTATTTTTAGGAAGCTCAATAGCTGCATATAAAGCGACAATATACACGAATGTTTTGCTTGTTGCTTCACCAAAATTATGTGTCTTATTTTTGCGTGCTATGAAGTCAAAACTTTCGTTGATTGAAAGCGATAATACTTACATGAAATTTAAAAGAACAGTTAAAGACGATAGTTGTATCTATGTGTATGATATGAAGCGTAATATGATTTGGTTTCAGGCGAACTGAGTCATCCAAGTACGATTCTTTCATAAGATACTGCCTATCGGCAGCCTTATTGCGAACCACCCCGGGCATACGTTAGCGCCCTAAAACTTTTCGCCCGTCCGGTCAAGCGGCTTTCGCGGCATATGCTCACACCGCATCCGTATAGCGGTGCTCCGCTATTCCACGTTCTGCTGGACAGTCCGCGCGAAAAGAGCCTTTTTGCTAATTAAGGCAGCAAGCAGGCAGGCTGCTTGCCGCCGACAGTCCACTGTGATTGTCCGCACAGGCTGTATTAACAAAACGGAGGAAAAAGTATGTATTGCGAAATCAATGAGACTACCGCCCGGCGCGCCAAGGAAATGAACAGCTATTCTAATTATGAGTCAGGCAGCGCCACTGGCAGCTACCGCAGTATGGTTGATGAAGCCAGACG
>JAEWYJ010000258.1 GCA_023395695.1 Bacillota bacterium
GCTCAGGATCATTGCAGTAGCAAGTCCGAGCGCGAGAGTTTTCTTCATGGTTCGTTCCTCCTAAATACTTGTGTGTACCCGGCGGTTACGTCGCAAGCCGCGCTTCACGGCTCTTCCCATGATGTTATCGGGCATTGGCAGCCAAATCAGGGGGCTCTCCTTCCCCCCGTTTGTCCTGCCGGCGAACAACGCAGTGAACGCGTTCGAATACTAAGTGTTTTAGGTCTGCATTTTTGCTGCAATGTTGTTTTTGGTATTCCAGTGAGATAATGCTAAAAAAATTACCGTTTTGAAATAATATAATAACAATGCAAAAGTAAAAGCCGGCTCAGAAGCTGATTCCAAGCCGGTTTTATTGTTGTCAGAGCGTTTTATAAAAGCTGAGAAAAGCAAAAGCTTCGTTCTGAAAGGGCCGTGCGAAGAATGCGGCACGAAGCAGCACAAGCTGTTTAACGCAACAGCTGCTGTCCGCAGCGGCATGCAAATGCTTTAAGAATGTTAAGCTTAAACTATCGGTCCCATTTATCGCAAAGCGATTGAATCTGCGAGGCAAAGCGCGCAAGATCCTTGTTGGTGCCGCCGCGGTTGCGCTCAATAACCTCAAGCAGCCGGTGACCGGTGGCCAGCAGGCGTGTAAACATTGTCTCGGCCCGGCGGGCGGCATAGTCCTTTTTAATCGGCACAGGGCCTTTTTCAACAAGCAGTGTGTTGGTGGCCAGGTCGTAGCAGGTGCCGGAATAGGGCGCGACGGCAGTATGGCCCAGTGTAACCAGCTCCTCGGCAAAGGCGGTGCAGATTTCGTCCTCGCCGTGAACAACAAACACCCGCTGGGGCTTGGGATCGTAGTGGCCGATCCAGGCCAGCAGGCCGTCCTTGTCGGCGTGACCGCTGATGCCAGCCAGACGCTCAATTTCAGCGTGAATCTCAATCGGCTCGCCGAATAGCTTTACGGTCTGTGCGCCATCGACAATCGAGCGGCCAAGGCTGCCCACGGCCTGATAGCCGACAAACAGAATCGTGCTCTCCTTCCGCCAAAGGTTATGCTTTAAATGGTGCTTGATGCGGCCTGCGTCGCACATGCCGCTGGCGGAGATAATCACCTTGGGCTCGGTGTCAAAGTTAATCATCTTCGACTCCTCGGAGGTGACCGATACCTTAAGCCCCTCAAAGCTGATGGGGTTAATACCCTGATTGAGTAAAACGAGCGTTGCTTCGTCAAAGCATTCCCTGCCGTTGCGATGAAAAATATTTGTCGCCTCAATGGCGAGCGGGCTATCGACATAAACAGAGAAGTCGTGGCCGTTGACCAGCTTTTTCTGCTTGATTTCCCGCAGGAAATAGAGCATCTCCTGCGTGCGGCCCACCGCAAAGGACGGAATGACAACATTGCCGCCACGGTCAAAGGTTTTTTGCAAAACGTCGGTGAGCGACTTTATGTAGTCGGGGCGGCCGCCGTGGTTGCGGTTGCCGTAGGTTGACTCCATAACAACGTAGTCGGCGTCGGGAATGTACTGCGGGTTTTTAATAATCGGCTGGTCAAGGTTGCCGATGTCGCCCGAGAAAACCAGCTTTTTGGTCACCTCGCCCTCGGTCAGCCACACCTCAACCGAAGCGGAGCCCAGCAGATGCCCCACATCGATAAAGCGAATCTCAATACCCTCGGCAACAGAAATTTTTTGGTTATAGGGATGCGGCGCAAAGCAGTTAATGGCCGCAATGGCATCATCCATTGTATAGATGGGCACATATGCTTCCTGCCCGGCACGCTTGGCTTTTCGGTTGCGCCATTCAGCTTCAAACTCCTGAATATGGGCCGAATCGCGCAGCATAATGTTGCACAGGTCGGCGGTGGCGTCGGTGGCGTGAATTTCGCCCTTAAAGCCGTTTTTACACAGGGCCGGCAGCATACCCGAGTGGTCGATATGCGCATGGGTCAGTAGTACAAAATCCAATTCGCCCGCCGCCACCGGAATGTCCTGGTTTTCAAAAAAATTAGGGCCTTGCTCCATGCCGCAGTCGACAATCAGCTTTTTGCCGCAGGCCTCAATATAAAAACAGCTTCCGGTCACCTCATGGGTTGCACCCAGAAAGGTCAGTTTCATTGCGTGTCCTCCTTATAATATGCAGGCTTAAAACGGTATCTCCGCGGGCGGAGAAAACAATTAGAATACCCGCTTAATAAAATCCTCATCAAAAGACAGCAGGCCGTCGCGTATCATCCAATATAAAAGCTGTCCTGCGGTTATTATACCATTCTGCACATACGATGTCATCTTTAAAAATCGAAATTCATAAATTTTTACAGAAAAATAATAAAAAACGCCAAAACAAGACGAAATTTAAAAGTTGAAGCGCACAGCCGGGCATGCTACAATCATCTATAAAGTGAGGTGTTTGCCATAGACAGGGTCATTTTGCACTGCGACTGTAACAGCTTTTTTGCGTCGGTCGAGACGGTTCTTAATCCGGAGCTTTGCGCAGGGCCAATGGCGGTTTGCGGCGACCCTGACAGTCGGCACGGTATTATTCTGGCTAAAAACGAACAGGCCAAGCGCTTGGGCGTTAAAACGGCCGAAACAATCTGGCAGGCGCAGCGCAAATGTCCCGGGCTGACGCTTGTCCGACCGCAGCACGACGAATACGTCAAATACTCGCGGCTCGTCAATGACATCTACAGACGGTATACCGATCAGGTCGAGCCGTTTGGCATTGACGAGTCGTGGCTGGATGTGACCGGCTCGCAGCAATTGTTTGGCTCCGGGCGTGAGATTGCCGACCGGCTGCGGCAGGCGGTGCGGCAGGAGACGGGGCTGACCATTTCGGTCGGCGTATCGTTTAATAAAATTTTTGCAAAGCTTGGCTCCGATTATAAAAAACCGGATGCGACCACCGTCATCGACCGCGCCAACTGGCAGCGCATGATCTGGCCGCTGCCGGTATCCTCTCTTTTATATGTCGGCTCCTCGGTGCAGAAAACGCTGTCGGACATGTATATTCAAACCATTGGACAGCTGGCCGCCGCCGACCCGGCCCAGCTGACAGCACGGCTGGGAAAGCTGGGCGGGCAAATTTTTGACTACGCAAACGGTCTGGACGACAGCCCCGTCCGTCGGTCGGATACCCCGCGCGAAATAAAATCGGTCGGCAACGGCATGACCTTTAGGCGCGACCTGACCGACATCCGGGATATACGGGTCGGGGTGGCGGCGCTCTGCGATGAGGTCGCCGGGCGTATGCGCCGGTACGGCCTGTGCTGCCGCACGGTGCAGTTGCAAATAAAGGACACCTATATGCGCACCGTCTCCCGGCAGTGCCCGCTGCAAAACCCAACGGCGCTGTCCGCAGAGCTGACCGAAGCGGCGATGCGGCTTGTGGCCGGCTGCTGGAACGGGCAGACCCCCATCCGAACGCTGACGGTAACGGGCGCTAATCTTGTGGCGGCGGCTGAGGCGGCCGAGCAGCTCTCGTTTTTCGGCGATCCGCCGGAGGCACGCGAACGCCGTAAAAAGCTGGAGACGGCTATCGATTCAGTACGCCAAAAATTTGGGCGCGGCAGCATTTCGACCGGCGCCATTATGGCCAGCGATATCGGCCTTACACATGACCCGCATGAGGAGTAACCAGCGGATGTGCGCGCCTTACAGTGCTCTGTATGGTCCAATTAAAAATCCGGGCAGGGCCAATTGGCCCTGCCCGGATTTTTAATTGCGCCGTGCTACTGCATTTTAATGCGGTAGCGCCGATGCTGTTCGTAATACTTGACAAAGCGGCAAACGACCATAGCGGATAAAATACCCAGCGCCATACCGGCTGCCACATCAAGCGGGTAATGCATCATAAGATAAACACGCGAAAAAGCAATCAGCGCGGCCAGTACCATTGCGGGCAAAGCAAGCCGATGCCGCCACAGCATCAGCGTGGTGGCTGCGGCAAAGCTGCACATGGCATGCCCGGAGGGAAAGGAGTACAGCTCTCTGTCGGGCGGAATCAGCAGCTGTATGGTCGGGTCGTCGGTATAGGGGCGCGCGCGGGCAATAAAATTTTTAAGGAATAAATTTCCCCCAAGGTAACAGACCAACATGGCCAGCGCCATTGTTACGCCGGCCGGACGGGTCTTTTTTTTGACCAGCAGAATCAGGCAGATGACGACCCAAATACCGCCGCTGTTGCCCAATGCGGTAATCATCGGCATCAGGCGATCGAACAAAGGCGAATGAAACAAGTCGTGAATCAGCCACAGGCCTGAGCTGTCAATCGCTTCTAGATATGCCACGCAAGCACCTCATTTAAATTGGTATGCTAAAATAGCGTTATGCTCTGAAAATCGGGGATTGGCAGTTTGTTTTGTGGTGCGCTGTTCATCGAGCAGCCTGCGACAATCCCACCTCATTTATAAGTTGGCACAGCCGATGCAATAGTATTCTAGCATTGCAAAAATAGAACGTCAAACAGAATTTCAAAAAAGGAACAATTTTTCGAGTTCTTCTGCAAAAAGTAACCGACTTTCACCCGATGGCAATGCCGGGTCAAGCGTCAGCCCGCCGATACGCACCCGCTTTAGGCCGATAACCTTTCCGCCGTTTTGGTCAAACATACGCCGCACCTGATGATAAATGCCCTCAAATATGGTGACACGGCCCGACGTTTCGGAGAACGGCTCCAGAAGAGCCGCAGAAGAATACCGGCCCCCGCCAAGATAGACCCCCTGCGAGAATTTTTCAACCAGCTCCGCGTTGACAATGGGTGCGTCAAGCATAAATTCATAGACCTTGGGCAGATGCTTTTTGGGCGCCAGAATGCGGTGGGCAAAGTCGCCGTCGTCGGTGATGAGAAGCATGCCCTCGGTGTATTTGTCCAGCCGGCCGGCGGGGAACAGGCCCTTGCGTTGCAGTTCAGGCGGCAACAAATCTAAAACCGTGCGGCTTACAGGGTCGTCGGTGGAGGATACCACCCCCAGCGGTTTGTTCATCAGAATATAAAGCTGTTTTTTAAACGCGACGGGTTCTCCGTTTACAAGCACGGTCTGGTACGCCGTGTCAGCCTTGTCGCTGCCGGAGCGGACGGTTTTGCCGTCAACAGTTACGCCGCCGCCGGCCAGCAGCCGTTTGGCGTCTGTGCGGGATAATCCTTTTGCGGTTGACAGCAGCTTGTCCAAACGAATAATAGCCAAAAAAATCCCCCCTGCCGTTATGATTTTATCATAGCACAGCGAGGGGATTTTGTACAATTTGGTCAGCCGGTCGTGGCGGTGGAGGACTCGGCAGGAAAGGTAAGCCCCTGCATAAATCCGTCCATTCCCATTGCGCTGACATCGCCGCCGACAATCTTATTTCCGCAGACCAGAAGGTTTAAGCGGACGTTCTGCGCGCCGCCGGGGTAGTTGAGCACCGTGTAGCTGTAACGCTTGCAGCGCTTGCCCTTATAGCGTGAGAGATCCATGCCCTGTTCCTTTTGAATATTATTATAGTTTTCATAAACTTCATCAAATTTTTTGGGAATAATAACCTCAACGACCTCATCCGGCTCGGGGTTGACAACCCAGCCGAGTGCCGCCAGAAATTCCTGCCGTTGTTCCTCTGTTTTTCCGCTTTGGCGTTTAATTTGGGCACCCGTGAGGGCGGCGTTTCCTTCGGGTATCAGGTTCAGCACCAGCCGGCCCGCCGCCATGACGGCCAGCAGCAACAACAGCAGCAGTGCGGAACGGCGAACCCGTCTGTTGAAACGGAACGCATACATCAACATGTCAATTCACCTCGATGATGTATATGCAAAAAAGCAAAGCAGAAAGAACAGATTTTATTTGCAGGCCTTTTTTTCCCAAAGGACTTGTCAGGCTGGGGGATATCCAGTATAATTAGACATATGTGATGGGCCTAATCGCTAAATCACTGTGCAAAATACACAATATGCTGAGCGCTTTTTCGGCATATTGAAAGGGGTAAAGAAAAATGAAACAGTATCTCGCGGATAAGATCAGAAACATTGCGCTAGCCGGACACAGCTCGTGCGGTAAAACCTCGCTTGCTGAGGCTATTTTGTTTCGCGCGGGTGTTACCGATCGCTTAGGCTAGACGGAAAACGGTACCACAGTCTGTGATTTTGATCCCGAGGAAACCAGACGTTCGGTTTCGGTTTCTGTGGCGGTTGCCCCCGTTGAGTGGAATAATACAAAAATTAACCTGATAGACACTCCCGGCGCATTTGACTTTGCCACCGGCATGTACGAGGGCATTCGCGCGGCGGGCAGCGTCATTATTGTGGTCTCGGCGCGCAGCGGCGTGACGGTTGGCACCGAAAAGGCCTATAAGCTGGCGCGTGAGCAAAATAAGCAGGTTCTATTCTTTATCAATAAAATGGATTCCGAAAATGTCGATTTTTATAAGGTTCTGGGCCAGCTGCGCACGGCCTTTGGCTCGCATGTCTGCCCGATGGTCGTGCCTTATACCGAGGGCAAGGGCATCGAATGCTATATCGACCTTGTCGCCAATAAGGCGTTCGTGCACGACGGCGGCAACCGCCGTCAGGGCTCAATGCCCAATGTCGGCGGCTTTGTCGAGGAATGCCGCAGCATCATATCCGAGGCGGTGGCCGAATCGGACGAGAATTTAATGGAAAAATTCTTTGGCGGCGGAACCTTTACAACCGACGAAATGATTTTTGGTATCAACGAAGGGCTGCGTCAGGGCAAAATATACCCTGTCGTATGCGGCTCCGCGCTGACGTTGGAGGGCATTGACGCCCTGCTTGACGCTATTGTCAACCACATGCCTTCCGCTAAAAACGCCGGTAATGAAATTGGCCTGACCCCCGACGGGGATGAGGTTGAATGCCAGTGCGACATTCTTGAACCGTTGTGCGCCTATGTTTTTAAAACCGTTGCTGACCCGTTTATTGGCAAGCTGTCTTATGTCAAGGTGGTTTCGGGCAAGCTTTCCAACGAAATTGCGCCGGTCAACGCCCGCACCGGTAACCCTGAGCGGCTGGGCAAAATTATTTATATCACCGGTAAAAAGCAGGAGGATGTCACGGCCGTTGCGGCGGGCGATATCTGCGCTGTTGCAAAGCTTACCGAAACGCTCACCGGCGATACGCTCTGCGACCCCAAGCGTGTTGTGGCCCTGCGCGAGATCGGCTATCCGCTTGCAACCCTCACGATGGCGATTAAGGCCAAGAAAAAGGGTGAAGAGGGCAAAATTGCCCAGGGCATTCTGCGGCTGATTGAAGAGGACCCGGTCGTCACCTTTGCGCTGGACGCCGAGTCGCGTCAGCAGCTGCTTTCCGGTTTGGGTGAGCAGCATCTGGACGTCATTGTCAACCGCCTGAGAACCAAGTTCGGTACTGAGGTGGAGCTTAAAAAGCCGCGCGTCGCCTACCGTGAGACGATACGCAAAAGGTGCAAGTTACTGGGGCGCACAAAAATCAGGCCGGCGGGCCCCG
>JAEWYJ010000263.1 GCA_023395695.1 Bacillota bacterium
CGGGGCCCCGTCCGGTCTGCCGAACAACAGGAAGAGAGGGATAACTTTTGAAAAACTTCTTCTCGCACATTGAAGATTACATCTGCACCGCACTGATGTCGGTCATGCTGCTGCTGGCTTTTGCCAACGTGCTCGGTCGTTATATCTTCAGGTCCTCCATTGCGTTTACAGAGGAAATCACCACCTCGCTTTTCGTCCTGCTGGCGCTGATGGGAACAGCCATCGCGGCTGAAAAAGGAACACATCTGGGCCTGACCCTGCTCACTGACCGGTTCCCGGCTTATATCCAGCGTTATCTCTGCGTTGCCAGCAACCTGCTCTGCTGTGTTTTAAGCCTTTTTCTGCTGTATCGCGGTATTCTGATGGTTCAGCTTCAGGTTGCTTTAAAGCAGATTTCGATGACGCTGCAAATCCCGGAGTATATCTATGGCTTGTTTTTACCAATTGGGGCAGGCTTTATGACCTTTCGATTCGGACAGGCGGCGTGGCGCGCGTTTGCCGCCAAAGAGGAGGGATAACACATGGGCGCAGTACTTCTTTTAGGCTCCTTTACAATCCTTTTGCTCTTAAATGTACCCATCGCGGCCTGTCTGGGCCTTTCCAGTCTGATTTCACTGTTTGGCACCGGCATGAGCTTTAATATGGTAGCGATTAATTATTTTACCGCCTGCAACAAGTTTGTGCTTCTGGCCATTCCGTTTTTTATCCTGGCCGGAAACATCATGGAAAAGGCGCAGATTTCTACCAAGCTCATAGATTTTGCGCAGTCGCTTATCGAAGGCGCTGACGGTGCGCAGGTTATGACGGCGGCGGACGTACTTTCGTTAAAAGCCAACCCCGGAAAGCGCGTTGTGATAGTCGGCGGCGGTCAGGTGGGTTGCGAAACGGCGGCCTTTCTCGCCAATCAGAGCCGCGACGTTACCATTTTGGAGATGATGCCGGTAATTCCGGTGGAAGGAGAACCCGGCGTCAATTATTACCTGAAGCAGGATCTCGACGCGCACAACGTCGTGCAAATCGCGGGCGCAAAGGTACTCTCAATTGGAGCTGACGCGGTTGTTTACGAAAAGAACGGCGAAAAGCACGTGGTGAAAGCCGTAAACAACGTTGTTCTGGCCATCGGCTCCCGCCCGGTCAACGCGCTGGGAGAGGCGCTGGCCGGACTCGCGCCTAAGATTGAAATTGTGGGTGACGCCAGCAAGCCCGGCAAGGGACTTGTTGCCCACGCGCAGGGCTTTGCGGCCGGATATTACGTCTAATGCCAAGGCGATGTCTGTTTTGGCTTGCAGTTGATTAACTATAAAAAGCCGGAACCGCTCACGCTGTATTTTAGGGAGGTATTTATGCAAGGCTTTCTCGGACTGCACCACATTGCGTTGCACACGAGAGACACCGAACGCGCCATTGCCTTTTACACGGCATTCGGTGGAGAGGTTGTCAATCAAGCGGTCACCTACATGGCCAACCGCCCCGGCCACTACTGGAAGCTGACCCTGTTAAAGGTTGCCGATTTTGTCCTGGAGCTAAAAGAGCCCAGCCATAAGGCGGCGTTGCAATGGTCGGACGACGGTTATTTTAACCATATCTGTCTGAGTGTCAAGAATATCGAACAGGCGGTAGCCGATCTGAAAGCCGCCGGAATCGACAGCTTTATTCCGCCCGAAATTCGCACCCACACCATTTATACGCCTACAGGAATAAAAAATGCTTTTCTGCGCGGACCGGATGGGGAGCAAATAGAGCTCTTGGAGTATGGCGTCACCCCGTAATCATGGGCCGATGATCTCAGGGATGGCAGCGTCGCTTGGGCTTTTCACGGCTCCCGAAGCGTACTTTCTACCCTCATCCTACAATTTTTGCCTTAGACGTCGGACGGTCTGCGGTTTGCAACCACCTCAATATTATTTGAGGTGGTTGTTTTATACATAAGGCGGGACGCTCACACACAGCGTCCCGCCTTATTGCTTTATAATTCGCACATATTCAGTACTGTCCCAGCCTGATGGTTCGCAGCTGCACTTTTTTCAAACGGCGCAGTGCCTGCCGGCAGCGGCGGCCATTAAATATCGAGCGGCTTTTGGTCAAAATAGGTGTTTAGCAGGATAGATGTCTGTGACATGCCGAATTTTCGAATCTCGCCAAGCTGATGCTCCAGCTCCGCAGAGTCGGCGACCCGAATCATCAGCAATGCATTATTGACACCAATAATGTGATGATGCTCCACGATAGCCGGATTTTTTTCGACAAAAGCGCAAAATTTGGTATAAGACTCCGGGGGAACGTTGATCATAATATAAGCCGAGAGCTTTTTCCCTACAACATTGGCATTGAGCTTGGCCCGAAACGCCTGAATTGCGCCCGACTCGCGCAGGCGCATAATCCGCTCTGAAACGGCAGGCGCCGTAAGACCCACCTGCTTGCCAATTTCGCGCGTGGTCGTTTTGCAGTCCTGCTGTAAAATATTCATTATTTTTATATCTGTCCGGTCCATACGCGGCTCCTTTTTATAACGACGACATTTTGTAAAGCGAAATGCGCACACCTAAAAATATTGTTAATTAAAAAAATTATAGCACAAAACGATATCTCTGTACAGTTCCCGACTACAGGTCTATAATGAACACACAAAGTAGAGCAAACGACAAAATACAGACTACAGGAGCGCTTTATGGAACATTTAAATCTGCCTATAACGGGCATCTGTTCGTTCGGCAAATACCCAATATGCACCGACTTATCTCAGCTTGATGCCGATATCGCCGTTTTGGGCGTGCCGGTTGATTTCTCGGTCGGATATATGAGCGGCGCACGGCTGGCACCCCGTCGCGTACGTGAGGCTTCCACGCAATACGGGCGCGGCGACGCAGGTTTCTACGACTTTGAAAACGATTGCATGCGCCTGGCCGCACCGCTTAAAATTGTTGATTGCGGTGATGCCGATATTCTGCAGGCCGACCCGCACTACACCTTTGACGCGGTGGTTGAAAGCGTCAAGGCCATTGTGCAGCGCGGCGCTGTACCCATCGTCATCGGAGGCGACCACTCAATCAGCGCACCGGTGGGCAAGGCGCTTGAAGCAATTGGCGAAGAAGTCTGTGTTGTGCAGATTGACGCCCACCTCGATTGGACCGACCACGTCGGCCCCCTAAAATACGGCAACGGCAGCCCGATGCGCCGCATGTCTGAGATGCCTCACATCGGCCCGATGGCGCAGATTGGTCTGCGCGGCATTGGCAGCAGCAGAAAATCGGATTTTGACGCTGCAAAAGCGTACGGCAGCGTTTTAATCTCAGCCCGCGAGGCACACGCAATCGGCGTCGAAGGTATTCTGGCTAAGATCCCGACTGCTAAAAACTATTATATCACCGTCGATATCGACGGATTTGATATATCAATTGCGCCGGGCGTTGCTTCTCCCTATCCGGGCGGTCTGTTGTTCAATCAGGTATGCGATATTATTTCGGGCGTTGCGCAAAAAGGCCGCATTGTCGCGGCCGATCTGGTGGAGATTTCGCCCCCTGTCGATCCTTCCGGCAGCACCGTGCGTTTGGGCGCATTGACGCTTTTTCATATTATGTCCCAGATTGAAACACAGCTTAAAAAGTGATTAGCCAAAGCCGCGCACCAAATTCGGTACGCGGCTTTAATAATTCGCCTTTATACACAGCTTCAGCGCCGGGTAAAAAACCGAAACAATATAGTTAAGGCTTTAAAAACAGCTGCAACGCCAACGTAAAGGCACCGGACTTTACAGACTATATTCCTTGATTTTGTATTGCAGCGAGCGTTCGCTGATGCCTAAGCTTTCGGCGGTTTTGCGGCGATTATAATCATGCGCCTTCAACGATAAGATCAGCATTTTTCGCTCCACGTCCTTCATTGACTCGTTGGGATAGATGCGGATATACCCCTCCTTGTCCTCTTCGGTTATCTTGGGGCGATACCTGAGATTGAGTGCGTCGGACG
>JAEWYJ010000265.1 GCA_023395695.1 Bacillota bacterium
TTCCGGTGGCAGCAATCCCTTTATTTTATTCCATTGTTCTTCGCTTAACTCATGTCGTCTCATGGTTCAACTTTACCATATTATCCACTTTTACTACAACCTTTGGGTTTGCATACACGCTCTAGTACACGGCTTATCTTATTTAAAAGTATTACTCCGCCGGAAATTTACAAAATGTTATCTTGGCGGATATGAGCGGCGTCTCCCTGTAAAAAAATCTGCCTGAAATATTTATTTTATTAAAAAAGCCTTTGCGCACTGTCTGTTCAAATATTTTCGGGGCATGCTAATAAGCACATGGATTAAAATGCCGGAGAAATGCCGCTATAATTAATGATCTTTTTTAAAAAGCTAGGCATAACCGGCACCTGTTCCGCTCAAAATAAGGTCGGAGGTGCAAAAGATGTCTGATCGTTCCGAAAATAAATTTACAGGTTTTCTAAGTGGTAAAGGCTTTTATGTTGTACTGGCTTTCTGCCTGGCGGGCGCGGGAACCGCGGCTTATCTCGCTATGGAAACCGGTACAGGAGACGCAACCGTTCAGCCCCCAACCCAACCCAGTACAATATCGCGCGCGTATTCGGCAGCGGATGAATGGAACTTCCCTCAGTTAGAGGAGGCGGCGGGAAAAAAGCAAGACAACGTCAAGGTAGAATCCTCGCAGCCGTCCTCCTCGTCCTCAAAGGAGCAATCCTCCTTGAGTCAGCCGGCAGAGCGTTCCACCGGCTCAGGGCAGTCCGGCGTGCCGGCGTCGTCAGCAAAATTATCTTTGACCATGCCGATTGAGGGCGAGGTGTTTACACCCTACTCTAACGGCACACTGGTTAAGAGCGAAACGCTGGGCGACTGGCGCACCCATAACGGCGTTGATATTGCGGCCGAGCAGGGTGCTGCGGTAAAGGCAGCAGCCAAGGGCAAAGTAACCGCTGTGCGTTCCGACGCACTTTGGGGCTATATCGTTGAGATTACCCACTCAAACGGTGTGGTTACAACCTATTGCGGTCTGGCCAAGCAGCCTTCCGCCAAGGAGGGCGATTCGGTTAAGCTCGGTCAGGTTATCGGACTTGTCGGATATGTTCCGGCCGAGAGCCTTATGCCGTCACACCTGCACTTTGAGTGTAAAGAAAACGGCAAATTTATTGACCCCATGTCCCTGATAAGTAAGAAATAAGATAAAACATTAAAAGGGCCGCACAAACATGCGGCCCTTTTAATGTTTTATTCGTTTGTATATCCGTTTGAAAATGCCGTGTGGCCAGCGCCAAAGCAGTCTCCGGGGGAAGTTACAGCGGGTGGTATCAGCCGACGGCAGGCACTTTTGCACGCAAACAGCTGCCCATACAATATGAAGGGCTTGCGTCTGCCGGCTGAAGCTATGCGCCCAACGGCTTAATTTTAACGGGAAACCGGTATAAACAGCAGAAATGTAGACCTGGGGTTAATATTTAAACAGCAACGGCTCATATACTTTTTGAGAAGAATAAAAAAGGAGGCTGAGGCGTCGTGCAAAGACCAACTGCAAACGACTTTGATCACGCATCGCTGGAGGCGATGATGGAACGATACCGTGCAGAGCTGCTGCGTTATCAGCGGGCAACTCCGCCGGGCAAACCGACACTGGCACAAAACTTTGAAGCGTCCGAAAAAAGCAAATCGGTACCGCCTGTCATGACCGATCATGCGGCAACCATGCGGTTAAACACCGAGGTACAGCTGCGACCGGCTCAGAAGAAAACAGAGGCCGCACCGGCGACACAGCCGGCGCCTGAAAACAAGAAGCCTGCGGCGCAGTCCGAAATCCGCCGGGAACGGGTTATTGTAGATACACCGCCCATTATGCTGCCCACGCTGACCTGCAGGACTGATATTGCCACCCCGAGTGAGAATGTTGCATTGCCGCAGACGGCAGTGCCGGCGGCAGTATCGATGCCGGTTCTGGTTGAGGTACCGCCGTTTAACACAGCTTTGAAAGAACCCAGGGAGAATCCGACACAGCGGGAGCCGGCGCAGCGGCAATCTCAGCCCCCCGACGCTGTAGACGATGCGTCCAGACAGCCGCTGCCGCCTCAACAGTTTGCACAGGTGCCAAAGCTGGCCGGTGCGCCTATTCCCCAATCGGTCATTGACAGCATGACAGGGCCGTCGCTGCAAAATTCGGTGCCGCTTCCCCAAACTGCGGCCAACAGCACCATAGGGTCGGTGCTGCCAAATACGGTAATGTCCCCGCAGTTTGCAGCCAACAGCATTGCTGAACAGGCGCCGCAAAGTGTGGCGGCACTGGCAGCGCAAAGCAAGGCGCTGCCGCGCACGCCGGACATTCAACCGACGCCTGTTCCGGCCAAAAAGGAACGTGCAGCCGAGCCGGTTCAAATGCCGGAACCGGGGTGCCTTGCACACACCGAATTTGAAAAAGGAACCGGGGCTTACGGTATTTTTCGCCCGTATGAACGCATGGGCAAATATACGCTCGCTTCTTTTTTACAGACGCCGGGAGAGGCTATCCAGACATTGGTGCGATTCGCTGCCGATGTGCCCACGGGCAGCGCGGATGCGATAAGATGCCGCCGCAGCTTTACGGTCAAGTTCTTCTGCCGCGAGGGTGAGTATGACCTGTTTGGCATGCATCTGCCCGTTTCGGTAGGGGCTACTGAAAAGACGCTGGCCGACTGCTGCGGCGCCTCACGGGCCGACCCCAAGACGGGTCTGCGCAGCCGCGCGGCCTTTTGGGAATTCCTAGTAACCCACAGAGAAGCGCTGCACGCTGCCCTGTGGCTCTATTCCGACCTGGGCACCATTGGTAGCTATCGCACAATAGACGGCTACGGCTTGCCGTGCCTGTGGGTAAACGCCAGAAACGAGCGCCGCGCCGTACGACCGCGCTGGCTGTCGCGGCAACGCCCGCAGACGCTGACTCGCTTTGAGGCGGAAGAGCTGGCCGGTTCTGATCCCGATGCGGTGGCGCGCGATCTTGTCCAAAGCATGCAGTCGGGCGAGCGGCCGCAGTATGAGCTGAGTATACAGGTTATTGAGCCGGAGCAATTTGCCGCATTGCCCTTTGACCCCTTTGATCCGACAGCCGTCTGGCCGACGGAACAGTTTAAACCGCAGCGCATCGGACTGCTGACGCTGGAAAGGCTGCCGGACGACGTTTTGGTCGAGCTGGATATTGCGCGCTTCAGGCCTGAAAATATCATTCCCGGTATCGAGCATGTGCCTGCGCCGGTGAAGGGCAGTGACGATTTTACACAGGTGCGTCAATATTTACGTTCGCTCGGCGAATTTTCGCGCCACAGGCTGATTGATAATTTGAGTGAGGAGCTTCTGCGCCTGCCGCCGCTGCTGCTTGAGCAGGTGCTGATCCTGCTTTCTGAGGCCGATCTGGAGTTTGGGCAGGCTATGACGCTGGCGCTTGGCGGGTGAGGCATAAATGCGTAAATTTTTTTGCATCTCGGTGCGCGCGCGGGCTGTCTGCTGCCTGTTAATGACCGGGCTGCTGCTGCATATGGCGTCGGTGCTGCCTGCCTCAACGGCAGCAGGCGCCGACGGCACACCATTGCCGATTATTATGTACCACAGTGTTTTAAAAAACAAATCGCATGTCGGGCCGTATACCGTTACGCCCGAGACGGTTGAGAGCGATTTTGCCTATATCAAAGCGCGCGGCTATACGACAATGCTGGTGTCGGAGCTGGCCGAAGCGGTGCTGACCGGCCAGGCCCTGCCGGAAAAGCCTATTATCATCTCGCTTGACGACGGTTATCTCAATAATTTGACCTATGTTTTACCGCTTCTGGAAAAATACAATATGAAGGCGATTGTGTCGGTGGTGGGCAGCTACTGCGAGTGTTATTCCAGAGAGCCGGACCCAAACCCGGCCTATGCCTATCTGTGCTGGGATGATATTGAAGCGCTGACCGCCACAGGTCGGGTCGAAATAGGCAACCACACCTATGACATGCACCGAAAGGACGACCGAAAGGGCGCTAAAAAAAAGCTTGGAGAAAGCGATGCCGATTATTATGCGGCGCTTATGACCGACGTGGGAAAAACCCAGTCGCTGCTGGAGGAATACTGCGGCATTGTACCCACAACCTTTACCTATCCCTTTGGCTATGTCAGCAAGGACGCAGCGCCAATTTTGCGTGAGATGGGGTTTACCGCTGTATTAACCTGTAACGAAAAGGTCAATATCATCACCGGCAACCCCGATGCCCTGCAGGCATTGGGCCGGTTTAACCGCCCGTATGGCATTTCCACCCAGCAGTTTATGAAGCGGATTGGTGTGGAATAAAATAAAGTGGCGATTTTTATCGGAGTGTGGTATACTATAGCTAACAAAATTCGTTTAATCGGCTCGATTACCAACAAGGAGGAATATTGAATGGGATTCGAAAAATTTGGTAAAATTCTCGGCAACATTGCGTCCACCACCGCTAAAAAGGCTGGTGAACAGGTGCAGATTGCAAAGCTGGGCATTGACAGAGCCGGGCTTGAACGCCAGATAGAAGGGGTTTATGCCGCAATCGGCCGGTATTGCTACAGTAAGATCAAGGCCGGGGAGACAATGCCGGAGGAGCTGCTGGACTATTGCCGTGACATCGACGTACTGATGCAGCAGATAGCCGATCTGGATCTTGAGATTGAACAGCATAAGAACGAGCGCGATGCCGCCGAGTACAGTGTCACCGCCGACTTTGTTGACGACACCATCCCCGTGGCCGAGGCGCAGGTGATTGAAGAGGACGAACAGCCGGAGCAGCCCGCCGCACCCGAGGATATTACCCCCGACAAGGAATAACTTTTAACCGGAATTAGTATAGCCCCTTAAAAAAGAGAACCGCGCCCCGAAGGGCGTGGTTCTCTTTTTTAAGGTCGAATTATGACGACGGGGTGGCGGACGACTGGTCGATCGCTGAAAACGGCGCGACAACAAAGCCCTTGTCGCGTATGGCATCAATAAGCTGCGGCAGAATATCGGCGTTGGTTTTGCTGACCGAGTGTAGCAGCATAATTTCGCCGGGGTGCAGGTATTTTGTAATCTTCTCCATCGCCGCGTCGGCTGTCGGCTGGTTTTTAACATCCCAGTCCTTGTAGGCAAAGCTCCAGAACAGGCTTTTGTAGCCCATCTGCTGCATTAAAGCGAGCGACTGCTCTGAGAATGCCCCTTCCGGAAAACGGAACAGGCGCATCTCGTAGCCAAAATGCTCCCGCACATAGTCCTGCATCCATTTGGCATCCTCAAACGACGCCTCAATGTCCAGTTCCTGGCAGTAGACCTTGTGGCTGTCGGAGTGGTTGCCCAAAATATGTCCTTCGTCAATCATACGCTGTACCAATTCCGGCTCGGTGCGGACATAGTGACCGGTTAAAAAGAAAATAGCCTGAACGCCCTTTTCCTTAAGCGCGTCCAGAATCGGTGTGGTATAACCGTTTTCATAGCCTTGGTCAAACGAAAGCGTCACGGTGTTTTCGCTTTCGGGCGCAATAAAATAAGCGTCATAGTTCTTGTATTTTTCTTGAAGCGCAATGCAGTCGGTAGAGCGTCCAAGGCTGTCCTGATGCGTCCCCGGCCCCCAGAGTACCGGTTGATTGCTCAGAGTGCCGATTTGTAAAAAATCGGCACTCATCGCCAGTGCGGGCAGGTCGGAGGATGCGCCGGAGCTGCTTCCCGAGCTGGGGGAACTCGACGACCCCGGCAGGGATGAGCTGTCGCCCGGCGGGGGCGTGGACGGCAATGGGTTGGGCACCATGCTAGAGCTGGGCGGAATGGACGAGCCGTTCAGGTCGCGTGAGCAGGCCGCACAGCCGCTGATGACCAATGTTGCCGCAAGCAACAAAGCTGCCACCGCAAGAAAAAACAGATTGCGTTTCATTTTAACCCCTCCGTTTGGGAACATTTGCGGGGAAAACCCCGCTTATAAAAAGTGTGTCCTGTAAAATTTGCAATATAAATAGAAGCTTCTGGAAATTAAAAACGTTGTCGGTTTTTGCGTGACATTTCGGGTTTAAAAAGTGTGCCTGTCGCCGCTTTTTATGAATTTTTACGCTTGCCCGGTGTGTTAACCATCGGTTTTGTCAGGCAAAAGGCGTGTTTATTGAGGGGAAGGCACAGTAAGCGACGGCCCGGCCAAATTGAATAGCAACGGTCGGCCCTGTTCAGGAACGGCAACACAAGGCACAGGCCAAGCGAAAAACGGGCGCCTGTTACGGCTTGGCTATGATTAATCCATCTCGCCCAGTGCAAACATCATGGCGGCAAGCGCCGCAATGGGGGCTGTCTCACAGCGCAAAATGCGTTTGCCAAGCGAGGCCGCGTGCACGCCGCAGGCTTCGGCCCGGGCAATCTCTTCCGGCGAAAAGCCGCCCTCGCTGCCGACCAGCAGCGCAATAGCGGCACCGCGAGCAGGCAGCTGTTGCCGCAGCGGCTTGCACAACCCTTCATATAGTACAAAACAATCGTCTAATTGTTGCGTTTCCTGCATAAGCTGCGAAAAGGAAAGCACGCCGCGCACCGCCGGTAAAATACCCCGTCCGCACTGCTTGGCGGCTTCAACAGCTATTTTTTGCAGACGCTGCACCTTTTTGGCGGCATCGTCCCCTTTGGGGCGTGAGATGCAGCGCGCGGACAAAAACAGTACAATTTCTGCCGCGCCAAGCTCTACGGCCTTTTGCACCACCAGCTCGGTTTTGTCCCCCTTGGGCATGGCCAGATAAAGACTGATCCTTGTCAGGGGTTCGGCCGCACTTGCAGCTGCTTCGCCAAGCCTCACCGAGACGGCGTCGGACGAAAGGCTCACAATTCTGCCCTGTGCTTCCTGCCCTTTGCCGTCACATAGGGTAAGAGGATCCCCCGCTGTCATGCGCAGAGATTTTGCGATATGCCGGGCATCCTCCCCCGTAAGAACCGCCGTGTCTGTCAGTGCGTCGACAAAAAACCTTGGCATGGCTTACACCACCTTTTGGCAGGCGATAGCGGCCCAGCCGTTTTGCAGCGCCTTGCGCACAGGAGCCAGACC
>JAEWYJ010000288.1 GCA_023395695.1 Bacillota bacterium
GTACGGGACTGCCCCACATCCAGATCCACCAGCGTGGGGATTACAATATCTGCTGCTACTGCAGCGTCCGAAAGCAGCTGCAGCTGGCCAATATCGTCGCCCATGGCCCAGAAGACCGTTCCCGGCATTGCTTTGGAAAGATTGACAAAGCGTTTAATATTAGGGCCCACTAATGCGTAAGAAACAAGAATCTCTTTTGCGCCCGATTCCGCCGTAATCTCCGCTTCTGAAATGGTCGCGCATTTAAACTTGCTGATTCCCATAGAAACCTGCATCTCAATCAGCTCCCGCGTCTTATGGGTCTTTACGTGGGGCCAGAGTCTGCCGGCATCGCCTTTTGCCAATTCAATGCAGCGCTTGGTGTTTTGAATAATTTCATCCTTGTAATAAATCATTTGAGGGCTTATAATTTGATCTTCGTTATCGACATGGTAATTTTTAAGTCTCACTGCGCTATGACCTCCATTAAGTTTTTAAATTATCATAATTTTTTGGCCAAAAATTATGCAAGGGGCTATTTTACTTAAACATATTGCGCCATCTTTTATTCATTGTTACCACTGTGTTAAAGTTACCACGAATTCTTTTACTTGTAAAATCAGTAAATTCATTATAAAATACTCATAATTCGGGTATTTAAAACGTGGAGGGCCTGCCACATGAACATTGAAGATGTTGAGCTTTTTCTTGAGCTGAGTAAAAACCGAAATCTTAGTGTTACAGCCAACAATTTATTTCTTGCACAGACCACCGTCAGCCGACGCCTGGCACTGTTGGAGCAGGAGCTTGGATATCTGCTCTTCACGCGCGGAAAAGGATATGGAACAATTGCCCTGACGCCTGCCGGCAAGCGCTTTTTCATCCTTGCCCAGCAAATTTCTCTGCTCAATAAAGAAGCGCATTCTCTTAAAATGTATGCCGGCATACAGCATCTCTCGATTGGGTCCACAGACAGCATTGCCTCTTACCCGCTCAGGCGCTTTTTTCACAAAATTTCTAAAGGTGAAAAAAGCTGGGATATCGATATTACAATTCATGATTCCCGTGAAATTTATGAGATGGTTTCCAATCGAACCATCGATATTGGCATTACAAACGGCTCCGCGCCATTGCCGGAGCTTTCGTCGGTTCAAATTTTCGAGGAGGACTTCGTTGTTGTGCGTCGCGGTGCGCACAATCCAGCATGCACAACGGTACATCCGCGCGAGCTGAAAGAAAACCATGAAATTTTTCAGATTTTCAGTGACGAATATCATTACTGGCATAATTCATGGTGGCCCTCCGGAATTCCAAAGGGGCGGGTAAACCTGGCGCATTTCACTGTTGGATTTTTAAATGATCCGGAGGACTGGGCTATTCTCCCGCTGTCGGTCGCACGGTCGCTGCTTCCGCAAGACGGTTATTTGTCTTATCTGCTGGAGTCGCCGCCAAAGCGAAGATGTTTTTTGATTTTGCACAAAAAGCTTCGCTCCGACCGGCAGGAGATCATCCATGAGTTTAAGGCGCAGCTGAATGCGTATATTAAAGATATCTGAAGGCCCATGCCGCTTTTGTGCTGTTGTTTTTCGCAGCTAACAAGTGTCCGCTGCGGTGTTACCGCCGATAAAATTTTGCTTAGAGGGGACCTGCCAAATGCTTAGCCGACGACTTAAAATGCTGACCGCCGCCGGGCTGGCGGTCACAGCGCTCGCAGTGTGCTATACCGCCGCCCAACGGTTGCCTAAAAATGCCGGCCACAGCGGCGGCGCCAATATACAGGTACTGACCATTGGCACGGCCGACAGCGGCGGCACTATGTACCCGGTTGGGCGCGCCATCGCGCAGATTCTCAACGAGGCTGTCCCGACGCTTAAAATCAACATCAGCGCCTCGCAGGGGTCCCTGTTCAACGTCAAGGGTTTGCAGGCGGGTCAGGTCGATATGGCGCTGGTCAGCGCCGATGTGGCCTACAGCGCCTATTCGGGAACAGACACATTTAAAAACGAGCCGGTAACGGGCCTAAGGGCTATTGGCGCGGTTTATTTAAGCTATTCCAACTGGATGGCTGCCGATACGTCCGGGCTGGTTTATGTTCACGATCTTCTGGGCAGGAAGGTGTCGATTGGGCCACAGGATTCAACAACCGAAGCCTCGGCGCTGATGGCGCTGCAGGTGCTGGGTATTGACAGCGTGAACACAAGGCTGGCGCATTACGGTCTGGGCTCAGGCAGCGATGCACTCGGGCAGGGAACGGTTGACGCTGTACACGGCTTTGCAGGCATACCCGTCAAGAGCATGGCCGATTTAGCCCGTGCGCAGCCCTGCCGGCTGCTGCTGTACACCGATGAGGAGCTGGACCGGATTTTGAGCCGCGACAGCCGGTTTGTGAAAGCGGTAATTCCGCCGGGCACCTACGAAGGCCAGACAGAGGCTGTCAAAACCTTTGGGGTTAAATGCCTGCTGTGCGTGGATGACAGCATGGATGAACAGATGAGCTATACGATTGCAAAATATCTCCATGAAAATATAGGCGAGCTGGCGCAGCAGGCACAGCGCGACTCCGATTTTATCAGCAAGGACCTGTCGATACCGCTGCACCCCGGTGCAGTGCGCTATTATAGGGAGGTTGGGTTGTTGCAGTAGCACGCTGAGGGAACGGCCGGCGCTGTGGGGCGTCAGAATTGAACCGGTATCATAGAAGTGGTATTCGCCACTCTGAATGACCGGTTTAACCCCCGGTTTTAGCGCCATACCTCGTTAAAA
>JAEWYJ010000015.1 GCA_023395695.1 Bacillota bacterium
CGGATTTTCATACGCCGTGCAGAGCAACCGCTACATAAGCTATCAGAGCTTTAAAGATTATGAGACCGCTTTGGGGTATGTCTCCCGGCTGGAGCGGGGCAGCCTTCTGACCATCAGGCTGTCGGGCGTGCTTGATGAGGATGAATATGGCCACACAAAGGATGCCTACATGCCCGGCGAGCGTCGACCGGGTCTGGGTGACAGTCTGACGGCCAGCGAGGCCGAAAAGCAACTGCTGCAGGTTTTGGGATGGGTGCTCAGGGCCGCGGGAGAAGCCGGCTACGAGGTTGTTTCGCCCGCCTCTTTAAAAGAAGCGCAGTCCTTCTCGCTGGACCGGGAAGCGCGCAAAATGCAGTACGGACAGTACCGGCAGGAGAACCAGAACCATCTGGCGGGACAGATTGATAGGGTTTATACGACCGAGCGGGCGGTGGCGCTGACCTTTTACGGCATGACACACCGGGAAGCGTTGGAGAATGTTTTGACGCAACTCAGGCGGCTTGGCGCGCAGGGCACGTTTTTTGTTTCTGAGGATGATATTAACGAGCGACCCGACGCCATTCGCGCTGTTCTGGACGCCGGGCACGAAATAGGCGCGGCAATTTTGCCCAAAAAGGGGCTGGACTACACCTCGGTTTGTGAGCAGCTTTATCTGGTTGACAGCCTGATGAAGCACTATTTTGAGGTGGATGTGCGGCTCGCAAGCCAGGTCTATGACGCCGCAGCCGCCGAGACGCGCGAGGCGGTTTCTGCCATGGGGCTGCAGCTGGTCGGCTATTCTGCCGTTGTGGATGCCAGCGGCGGGCGGGGCGGTGCGCAGACGCTGATCCAGACGCTGTTTAAAAGCACCGATTATACGGTCACACGGGGGCAGATTCTGTATTTTAGAATGGATTATGACCAACTGGACAGCAACCTTGCCGCACAGGTGCTGCAGCTGCTTTATACCGGCGTGCTGCAAAATACGGCCAATATCACCAACAGCGCTGTATACGCGCTCAAGGGTGTGTCGCGCCTGCTAAACGGAGCGGGTACCTATCTGTACCCGGTACCCGAAAGCCGCCTGCTGCCGGAGGTTAACAATAAAATATTTGCGGGCCAGCTGAAAAATAAGCCGGTATTGACGCAGTCGGAGCGCATCCGGGACGGATATATCGGCAACCCCGATGTGACGACCGTCAACCAGCTGCCCGGCTTTGCCCAAAAGGAGCTTACCGGGCTCGACATGACCGGCAGAATTGACACCAAGGGCGCGAATGTGCTCTTCCTGACCTTTGACGACTGGGGTACCGACAGGTCGGTCAACCAAATTTTAGACGTGCTGCAAAAGCATGGCGTTAAAGCAACCTTTTTTATTCGCACCGCCTATGTGGGCGTAAACCCCAACCTGCTGCGCGCCATTGGTGCACAGGGGCACGATATTGCCAGCCATACCGACAACCACCTGCCGCTGGCCAATTATGTGGGAGACAACCGGTTCGAGCCGTTAACCGCAGCGGAGCTTGAGACGCTGCGGCAGGATGTTGTACAGTCCTACCGGACGCTGTTGCGCATCGTGGGCGATATGAAAAACGAAACAGGCAGGCCGGTGCTGACCACGCTGTTCAGACCGCCGACGCTGGCTGTCAGCAAAAAGGGTCTGGAGACGATATTTGACAGCGGCTATACCTATAGCGTCAGCGGCGACTTTAGCACCGAGGACTATAAGGCCACGGGTACGCAGGCGCTTTTTAACCGGCTTACACAGGGCATGGCTGTTGCGGGGCAGGATGAACTGCGGCAGCTTTCAGCCGGGAGCATTGTCGTCATGCATATGTCAGATACAGCGCCGTACCTGCCCGGGGCGCTCGACCAGTTTTTGACCTGGAATGCGGCGCAGCCTGCAGAAAACAGGTACATCTTTGCCAGACTCAGCGAATATCTTTAAGGATATAGTCAAACAGATTAGAAGTAGATGCAGCATCGGCAAAACTGCTTTGTGCGTCGCAAGCCACAGGGCGCAGGCATACCGGCGTAAATTCGGAGCGGCAACACAACAGGGTACAAAACAGGCCGCAGAGCGCGCGCTTCTTAAAATGCATGCGCCGTACAGCAAAAGCGTAAAACAGTGTAAAAAATGCTTTGGCCGTTCCGGGCTTTTTGGCGTGCTAACCGCTCTTTTCTACAGCTATAGCGGTAAGACGCCCTGAATATACCGGAAACCGCAAAATATTAAAAGACAGCAGAGGGGGAATACGCAGCATGCAGACAACGGCTGCGCCGAAACACGCACAAAAGAAAAAAGCGCTTTCGGATACCCTGACCAACCCCAGGCAGGATCGTCGGCTGCTGGCGAATGTGCCGGACGAAAGCGGAGAAAGATGCAACCCCGACCGGCGCAGCCGAAACAGTGCCGACGGGGCCGCCTATGAGGAATATATTCAAAAAAGCAAGGCTGGCATTCGCTACCGGGCGGATATTGGGGTACGCGCCAAGTGCCGACTGTCTTATGGCCGCAAAGAATCTTTTAAGGCGCAGGGGGTGGATATTTCCGCCACCGGCATGCTGTTGCAGCTGTCAAGCGAGGCGCAGCTTGACGCACTGTGCAAGGCCGAGGTTATCCGGCTTAAATTCCGCATTAAGGCGGGTGCTATGCCCGAAGGCTACGAAATGCGGGTCGACATTTCCGCCAGAATTGTCCGGGCTTTCACCGACGAGGAAGGCGCTTATTTTTGCGGCCTTGAGTTTGAGCAGAATCTGGGTCGTTACGCCGTTGAACACAAGGATAAACACGCGCTGGCCATCTCCAGCCTGTTCCTGTTTTTTATTGTGGGTTTTATTATTCTGATGCGGGCCGAAAGCGTGCTGTATTTTAAATTTAACCGTGTGCTTTATTTTTACAGCATTATAACGGCGGCATTTTTGCTAAGCCGCTATCTGTTCGGCAGCTTTTACCGGCCGACGCCGGTTAATATGGATTTTACCCCCGGTGTGACCATTATTGTTCCCTGTTTTAACGAAGAGGAATGGATACAAAAAACCATTGTCGGCTGCGTCAATCAGGATTACCCAGTCGACAAGCTGGAGGTCATTGTGGTTGATGACTGCTCTACCGACCGGTCGGTAGCGCAAATTGAGGCCATCATCAACCGTCTGCATGCGGAGGGGGCGCGCTTTAGAACCCGAGAGCGGGTAAAATATATGGTGCAGCCGCAGAATCTCGGCAAGCGGCATGCGCTATCGAGGGGCGTCCTGGCAGCAAAGCACGAGCTGGTCGTATTTGTCGATTCGGACAGCTTTCTCGACCCCTACGCCATACGCAATCTGGTCATGCCGTTCCAGGATCCTAAGATGGGCGGTGTGTCGGGACGCACCGACGTCGCAAACACCTTTACGAACGCGCTGACCAAAATGCAGGCGGTGCGTTATTACATCGCCTTTCGCATCATGAAGGCGGCCGAGTCGGTTTTCGACGTGGTGACCTGTCTTTCGGGCCCGCTGTCGTGCTACCGTAAGGACTATGTTACAGAGCATCTGGACGGTTGGCTTAACCAAAAATTCCTTGGCAGAAGGGCAACCTTTGGCGACGACCGCAGCATGACGAACTTTATTCTGCAAAAGCACCGAACCGGCTATCAGGATACGGCTGTCTGCGCGACGATTGTGCCGAACCGCTACAAGGTGTTTTTAGCGCAGCAGATGCGGTGGAAGCGCTCGTGGCTGCGTGAATCGATTATAGCGGGCAGCTTTATGTGGAAAAAGGAGCCTTTTGGCGCCGCGCTGTTTTATATTGGCTTGCTCATTCCGGTGGCGGCGCCCGTTGTGGTGGTCTATAACATGCTTTATGTACCGCTGGCTCACCGCGTTTTTCCGACGACCTTCCTGCTTGGTATGCTCATGATGGCGCTGCTGATGAGCGTTGTGCAGCTTTTTCTTAAAAAGAGCTCCACCTGGGTTTTTGGCATGCTGTTCTGTGTTTTTTACGAGGCGGTGCTGCTCTGGCAGATGCCGATTGCGTGGTTTACCTTCTGGAAGTCCAACTGGGGCACCCGGCTGACGCCGGCCGATATAGCCAAGCCGCGGCGCGGGCGCAACAGACACCGGACCGCCGTCATGGCGGGTGTGGCAGAGCATGCTGCGCCGGGTGGGGAGACGGACGAAGAAGCGGGGCAAAAGCCGCGTGCGTTTTTTGCCACAAGAGAGCGGCGCAAGCGGTGGGGCACGGTGCTGCAGGGGGGCGCATTGCTTTTAGCCGTCTGGCTGGTGCTCACGGCGCTGCTGCGTACACCGCGTTATCAGCCCTACGGGGCTGTGGCGCCGGGCATGCCGGATAACGGCTTTATCGCCGTCTCTTATTTTGGCGTAGACCGCAACAGAACCAGTAAGCTGGTGGGTATCGCGCAGCTGGAGCAGCAGCTCAAGGCACTCGGGGAATCGGGCTATGTCACCATCACCCAGCAGGATATTCGCGATTATTATGCCGGGGAAAAAACGCTGCCTGAAAAAGCGCTGTTTTTAATGTTTGAGGACGGACGGCGGGATACCGCGATCTTTGCCCAAAAAATTATGGCGCAGTACAATAACATCGGTACCGTTTTTTCCTACGCCGATAACTTTGACCAAAACGACCCCAAGTTTCTCAACGCGAAGGATTTAACACAGCTGGTCAACAGCTCCTATTGGGAGCTGGGTACCAACGGCTACCGGCTGTCCTTTATTAACGTCTATGACCGCTATGACTATTATCTGGGGGAACTGAACCCGCTGGAATTTTCAATGGTGGCCCCTTACATCAACCGCAAATACGACCATTACCTGATGGATTATATCCGTGATGAATATGACATTCCCAAAGAAGGCCTTCAGGATTTGACCGACCGCATCACCCTCGACTATGAGCTGATGCAGGAGGTCTACGAAAAGGAGCTTGGCGCGCTCCCCGCTTTTTATGCGCTCATGCACGCCAATACCGGCCAGTTTGGCACCGGCGACATGGCCAGCCGCATCAACGCCGACAATATTTATCGGCTGTTCGCTATGAACGTCAACCGCGAGGGCCTTGCGCTCAACGACAGGACCCATTCTATCTACGATATCACCCGCATGCAGCCTCAGCCCCACTGGTCCACCAACCACCTGCTGATGCGCCTTTGGGACGACACGCAGCAGGATATGGCTTTTGTGACGGGTGACCCCGACCGGGCGAAGGCGTGGCGCATACCGGACGGAAAAGCCGAATTTGCCGACAACGATATTATCGTGACGTCGCTGCCCGGCAGCTGGGGCCGCGCACAGCTAAACGGCAGAAGCTATAAAAATCTTGAGGTGACGGCGCAGCTGCTCGGCAATGCGCTCGGCTCTCAGGCGGTTTTGCTCCGGGCGGATCAAACGCTGCAAAATTATATCAGTGTGGCTGTGTGTGATAAGAACCTCGTCATTTCTCAGGTGCGCAACGGTGCGCATGAGGAATTGTTTTCAGAGCGGCTGGACATTATAAACGGCGATGCCCGTATGTCGGTGCCCGAAGACCAAAAGCAGACCGAGATTGGCCGGCTGGAGATGCAGCTTAAATATGCAGATGACGTTGAGCGCGCCGCCGAGCTGACCGAGCAGCTTCAGGAGGTCCGGCTGCGGGAGGCTACGCCGGTTGAAGCGGGCGCGGAGGAGTTTACACCCAATATTGACCTGAGCGAGCCGCAGCATAAGACCCTGAAAATAACAATTAATCACAATGATCTTTCGGTGTGGGTTGACGGCGTTGAGGCCGTAACGGCGCTGCAGGTCAAAAGCAGCCCCGCCGGTGCGGTGACGCTTGAGGCGCGCTCAAGCCTGCGCAACTACAGCCAGCGCAACCTGACCGACGACGTGTATGACGGCGTGTTTCGCGACGTTGTAATTACCGAGCAGGACCGCAACGGCGATGTTGTTTTCGACGGGCGGCTCAAACCCGTAAAGAAGGCGGCGCATACGGCTAAAACGCTTTGGATGCGGCTGATAAACTGGTTTATTGAAACGCTTTAAGGCCTGCTTTGCAACACAACGGACGGAAAGGACAAACAATGAAGAAAAAGGCGCTGACTATTCTGGCTCTGTTTATAAC
>JAEWYJ010000038.1 GCA_023395695.1 Bacillota bacterium
CGTTCCACCGACCAATACGGGTAGGCGGCGAAAAAACCCGCGGTTTGCTCGGCGAGATCATCCGCAAAATGTTGTGTAACGGCTTGGATATCTTCGCTTCTTTCAAGCGCGGTCACGTCAAAAACGACAATATTCTGGTCGCGGTAAACCCGGTGCTTTGCAAGCTGCCGCAGTGCGACGGGGCCGTTTGCGGTTGCCAGCGTTGGGCTTGGCCCACGGATATCGTCAACGCGCACGGCCTGCAGCCACATGAGCGGCACCAGCTCCGCGCCCGTGCCGGTAAACGGCATCGGCGCCGAGATAACGGAATAGCTGCCTGCCAAATGCGCCGCATATTGGCGCTTGGCGTCGCCTTCGTCAATGGAAAAATCCAGCGGATATTCCGTATGCTGGGCGCAAGGATTCTCAAACCGCGCGCTTTTCAGCGGAGCAAGGCTGTAACCGGCCTCCTCCAGCGAGACGCCGGTCAGGACGGCGGAGGGCGAAAGCACCAAAAAAAGCGCCGCAACCAACGCCAAAAACAGCGCGGCGGCCAGCCAATATTTCCGCTTTACTGCCTGTAAACGCATAATGCCACCTCATATTTGTCAGCACATCATAAAACGCTCACCGTAATGGCGTCCATTTAAAGCTTTTTTGTTATCAGTCGGTTGAAAACATCCGCGCCCGGTCGGCGTCCTGCCGGATGGCGGCTTTAAGCGCTTCAAGCGACTCAAACCGCTGCTCCGGCCGCAGAAAGGATAAAAATTGCGTCTCAATCGTCCTGCCGTACAGGTCGCCCGACCAGTCGAGAATATAGCTTTCGGCCCCGACGTTGTCCGATCCCACCGTCGGCTTTATGCCGACGTTAGTGACGGCAGCATGCGCCACACCGTCGACGAGCACCTGCGTGGCGTAGACGCCAAAGCGCAGCTGCGCATATGCTTCCCCGATGAGCTGGTTCGCGGTCGGAAAGCCCAGCTCGCGCCCCAGACCCCTGCCGTGCGCCACCGGAAAATCAATGGAAAACGCCCGACCCAGCAGACGATTGGCCGTCTCAATATCGCCTGCCAAGAGCGCCTCGCGGATGCGGGTTGAGCTGACCGGCAGGCCGCTGTCCAGCACCGCGCCCACCTGCTCAACCTGTACGCCGTGGGGCGTCAGCAGCCCGGCCAGCTCCCTGGCGCCTGCGCAGGCGCCCTTGCCGAAGTGATAGTCGTAGCCGCAGCAGACAACGCGGGCATTTAAGCCGCGCATCAGCACGTCAAGCGCAAACTGCTCGGGCGAAAGGCCCTTAAACTGAGAAAAATCCGGCGTTAAAAGCCAGTCGGCCCCCAATGCCTCCACCGCTTTTGCTTTAAGGGCGGGGGTTTGCAGCAGCCGTGCGCCGCGTTTTTTCTCAGGGCTGGCGCTGTTAATCGAGAACGAAAATACGCAGGTGTCAAGCCCTTCGCTTTTATGCGCAAGCGCCGCCTCAATAACGGCGCGGTGCCCGCGGTGTACCCCGTCAAAAAAACCTACGGCAACCGCGGTGGGACGCTGTGTTTCAATTTTGAGTTCCTGTGCAATATTCATCGTGATCGTTACCCTTTTATGTTGTCTCGTCGGGGAGTCTTTTGCGTAGCTGAGCTGCCGGCAATCTTGCTTTAGGCAGCAGCGCTGTTGCGTGTGCAATATGATGCAAAACCCGCTGCAAATAGCGGGTTTTTAGCGGCGTGATATGGTCGGGCAGCTTGAAACGGCGCGCATTTTTAAGCCGTACGCCGCCGGATACAGCCGGGCCGGATTCGCTGTATAAGCGCCTCTAAAAGCGCTTTAGCCGCATGCCGTCCGCGTCGGGAGCGACAATGCCAAGGCCCAGAAAGCACCCGTCCTGCCATACGGCATACTGGCCCGGCTGCGGTTGGCCCAGCTTCTTTAAGCTTAACGCCACACCGTTTGAAAGCATCCGGCCCTGCCATTCGCCAACCTCAAAGCGGGGCAGCGTGGCAAAAGCTGTCCAGACGGGCAGCAGCCGGTCTAAAAGCGTACCCGCGTCGGTCAGGCGCTGCGCCTCTTCCATTGTGATGCAGTCGCCGATTAAAAAACCGTTTGAGGCGGTTCGCTGCAGCCGGGCGAGCGCGGCGCCACAGCCGAGCGTCTGGCCAATGTCGTGGAACAGCGTCCGCACATAGCTGCCCTTTGAGCAGGTGACCAAAAATTCGGCCATGCGGCGGTCGGCGTCAAACGAAACGAGCGTCAGGTCATGAATAATGATCTGACGCGCGGGGCGTTCGATTTCTCTGCCCTGACGGGCGAGGTCGTAAAGCCGTTGGCCAGTGACTGAAACGGCCGAGTACATAGGGGGGAGTTGCATAATCTCCCCGCGAAAGGCGGGCAAAACCGCCTCAAGCATTTCTTTATGAACAGCGAGCTCGCTTTTTGCCAACAGCTCGCCGGTTATGTCCTGTGTGTCGGTACAAATGCCAAACTGCACGGCGGCAAAATAAGTTTTTTCCTCGCAGGGCATCACGTCGCAAAGGCGGGTGGCCGAGCCGAAAAGACAGGGCAGTACGCCCGTGGCCATTGGGTCAAGCGTTCCGGTATGGCCGATTTTGCGCTGGCGGCTCATGCCGCGCAGCTTTGCGATGACGTCAAACGAGGTGAAGCCCTGCGGCTTGTCCAATAGCAGTATGCCGTCAGCCATGTGTTACCTCCTGGAATAAGCTTTGCGTTAAAGGACGCGCATAAAACGCCCTCAGGGCAGCAGTGCCTCCTCGCAGGCTGCAATCAGCTTTTGCTCGGTGTTGGCAAGGCTGTCCCAGATGCGGCAGCCCGCGGCGCGGATATGTCCGCCGCCTTCAAACCGGTGGCAGATTTCCGAGACGTTCGCCTTGTCGGTGGAGCGCATAGAAACGCGTATTGAGCCGTCGTCGCGCTCCTTTAGCGTAATGCCGATATCGACACCTTCAATGGCCAGTGGCTTGGCGGCAATGCCCTCCAGCTCCGACTCGTCGGCGCCTGTTTTTTCGAGCAGGTCGAGTGTGACGGCGATAACGGCAATCCGCCCGCCCGCGTAATAGCGGACAGCCGAAAGCGCCGCTGCCTCCACCTGCACCTGCCCGCGCGATTTTGACTCGAACAGCGCGACGCGAATGCGGTTAAAGTCCGCGCCTTTATCCATCAGGTCGGCGGCAATGCGCAACGTCCTGGGTGTTGTGTTCGAGTAGCGGAAGCCGCCGGTATCGGACGAAATGGCTACAAACAGCGCGGTGGCCATGTAGGGGGTTATAGAAACCCCCATTTCGCACAGCACTTCGTAAACGGCTTCGCCGGCCGCGGCGTAATCGGGCAAAAACGTCTCCTTGGCGTAGAGGGGATTAGTTGGGTGATGGTCGATGCAAAGGTCGACCACGGGACGGCTTTCAGGCGGGTCGCCGATCATTGAGGGCGCCGCAACATCGATGGCCGCCGTGAACTTGGGTTCAAAGGCGGTCATCTCGCGTGCGAGAAACATCAGGCTGGCCGGGAACGGGCTGCGGCACTCGACATAAACGCGTTTGCCCAGGAGGGTCAGTGCGTCGTAAAGCGCCATCGCGCTGCCAAAGGTGTCGCCGTCGGGGTCGCGGTGGCAGAGCAGGCGAATGTCGTCCTGCTGCAAAAACAGCTCGGCGCAGCGGCGGGCGTCAACTTTCACGCTTTTTATCCTCCAGATCGTTGAGAATCTTGGCGATGTCGGACGAATGCTCAATCGAACTGTCCGCTATAAAGCGCAGCTCCGGCGTATGCCGCAGCTGAAGGCGGCGCCCCAGCTCACGGCGCAGAAAACCGGCAGCGCTTTTTAGCGCCCGGACGGCTTCGTCCGCCGCGGCCTGCCCCTGCAAGGAGCTGACATAAACCCGGCAGACCGAAAGATCGCTGGCCAGATCGGTTTTGACAATTGAAAGCATACCGCCCGAAATACGCGGGTCTTTCATCTCGCGCAAAATGGCCG
>JAEWYJ010000137.1 GCA_023395695.1 Bacillota bacterium
GCTTACTTCACTGCGCTGGAGGCCATCAAGGCCGCCGGCTCCGCCGCCCCCAAGGCCGTTAACGCGGCGCTCTGGAAGGTCGATTACACCGGCATTTCCGGCAAGATTGTTTTTAATGAGACCGGTGACGCCGTCCGCGATGCAGCCTTTGTCAAAAAGGTCAACACCGAGACCGGTAAATGGGAATTTGTCGCGATTCAGGGCGTCAAATAGGTTTAACGCAAAAATCACATACCTTAAAAGAAAATAGGCTTGGCGGGGGCAAATATCAGCATATCTGTTCCCGCCAAATCTTGTATTGTGTGGGGGTTTCTGGAGGATGAAATTTTTAAACGAGAATCTGCCGTACATATTGGCGGGGATCTCGGTCGGCGGGCAGTTTGCGCTCATTGCCATCGGCTATACGATGGTTTATGGCATTCTGCGCCTGATCAACTTTGCCCACGGCGACATTTTTATGGTGGCGGGCCTGATGATGGTCTATCTTTCCGCCTCTATGCCGCTGTATGCGGCCATACCGCTGGTATTGGCGCTTACCGTTTTAATCGGCTTTGTCATTGAGCGTGTGGCCTATAAGCCGTTGCGCAGCGCGCCGCGCATGTCCATCATGATCTCGGCCATCGGCGTTTCTTATCTGCTTCAGAATATGGCGCTGTATATCACGGGGGGGCTTGCCAAGCAATACCCGCCCATCCCGTGGATAAGCGATATTATAAACATTGGCACGGCGACGACCAAACGCGTTACCGTCATTACGCCGGTACTCACCATCATACTGGTGGTGGCGCTTGTCATGCTGATTAAGTATACCAAGATCGGCATGGCGATGCGTGCCGTCTCGCGCGACTTTGAAACGGCGCGGCTGATGGGTATTAAGATTAACAGCGTCATCAGCACAACCTTTATCATCGGCTCGTTGCTGGCCGGTGTCGGTTCGCTGCTGTATTTTTCAAATTATACCGGTGTTGTGCCCACGGCGGGCGCCATGCCGGGCTTAAAAGCGTTTGTCGCCGCTGTGTTTGGCGGTATTGGGTCGATTCCGGGCGCCGTCGTCGGCGCGTTTATCATCGGCATCTGCGAAAGCGTCATCAAGGGCGCGGGCTGGACCACCTTCTCAGACGCCTTCACCTTTGCGCTGCTCATCGTCATTCTGGTGGCAAAGCCCACGGGACTGTTCGGTGAGAAGACGACCGATAAGGTTTAGGTGGCTGCGATGAATAAAAGAATAAAAAATGTTTATTCCCTTATCGCCATAGCGGCGCTGTTTATATTTTTATTTTTGCTTGAACGCACGCTGCCTTCTACCTCCATGCTGTTTACCGTGCTTAAAAAGGGCGCTATCTACGCGCTGGTGGCCGTTTCGATGAACCTTTTAAACGGCTTTACGGGGCTGTTCTCGCTTGGGCAGGCGGGCTTTATGCTTATTGGCGCCTATACCTATGCGATGTTTACAATTCCCCCTCAGGCGCGGGCGCAGGTTTATCAGTATTTTGACGGAGGCGTTATTCAATTTGCGCTGCCCGTTCCGGTTGCGCTTGTTCTGGCAGGACTTGCCGCCGCCGTGTTTGCGTTTTTTATCGGTTTGCCGGTGCTGCGCTTAAAGGGCGACTACCTGGCCATTGCGACGCTGGGCTTTGCCGAAATTGTCCGCGCCATTTTCCAGTGGGATAAGCTGGGCCCGCTGACCAACGGCTCCAATCTGCTGCGCAAATTCCCGGCGTTTTCATCGGTGCTGTTCCCGTTTGCGGTATCGGGCATCTGCATTGCGCTCATCGTGCTGCTTATCAATTCCTCGTTCGGGCGGGCCTTTAAGGCCATCCGCGAGGATGAAATCGCTGCCGAGGCTATGGGCATCAGTTTATTTCGGCACAAGATGCTGTCGTTTGTCATCAGCTCCTTCTTCGCAGGCGTCAGCGGCGCATTGCTGGCTATGTACCAGACCACCGTCCAGGCTTCGGCCTTTAAATCGGCCATGACCTACGAAATTTTGCTCATTGTCGTGCTGGGCGGCATCGGTTCGGTCACCGGCAGCTGTCTCTCGTCCTTTTTGTTTATTGCGTGCAGTGAATGGTGGCTGCGCTTTCTCGACGCCGAGACGGTTATCAACGGCTTTCAGATACCGCTGCTGCGTTCGGGCTTCCGCAAGGTTGTGTTCTCGGTTATCATCATGATGGTTGTGCTGTTCTACCGTCAGGGCATCATGGGCGACCGCGAGTTTTCATGGAGCGGCGTGACCGGTTTCTTTAAAAAGCCGTTTGCAAAAAAGGCGAAGGGCGGTGCGACGCATGAATGAGCGTGTATTGCGTTTAGAAAATGTTACGATGCAGTTTGGCGGCGTGGTGGCGGTCAACGACCTGTCGCTTGAAATTAACCGCGGCGAAATTGTCGCGCTGATAGGGCCTAACGGCGCGGGAAAAACCACCGCTTTTAATGTGATTACCGGCGTTTATACCCCCACGAACGGCGCAATTCACTTTAACGGCGAGCTGATTGTCTCCAACCATCCACAGGGCCCGATGAAAAAGCTTTATCAGGGCGGAGACGCCGATAAATTCAGCAAAGTGCTGGTTAAAACCCCCGACGCAATTACCCGGCTGGGTGTTGCCAGAACCTTTCAGAACATTCGCCTGTTTAAAAACCTGACGGTGTTTGAAAACGTACTGATCGGGCGGCATATGCGTTCAAAGGCCGGCGTGCTTTCGGCTACGCTGCGCATAAACTATGCCGAAGAGGCAGCCATGCGCCGCAGAACGCTGGAGCTGCTGCAAATTCTCGGTTTGGAAGATTTAAAGGACGAAAAGGCCAACAACCTGCCCTACGGCAAGCAGCGCCGTCTTGAGATTGCGCGCGCGCTGGCTACCGAGCCTGCGCTGCTGCTGCTCGACGAGCCGGCCGCCGGCATGAACCCGCAGGAAACCGAGGCGCTGACCGATTTTATCAAGCAGATCCGAGACGATTTTGGTCTGACGGTGCTGATGATTGAGCACCATATGGACTTGGTTATGCGTATTTCAGACCGCATTTATGTGCTGGACTTCGGCAAGACCATCGCTTCGGGTACGCCGGGCGAAATTCAAAACAACAACCGCGTCATAGAGGCGTATCTGGGGGTGGCTGCCGATGATTAGGGTCAACGATTTACAGGTCAATTACGGCGGCATCGAGGCGGTCAAGGGTATTTCGTTCGAGGTGCCCGAAAAGAGCATCGTCACCCTTATCGGTGCAAACGGCGCAGGCAAAAGCACCACGCTGCGCGCCATAGCGGGTCTGGTGCCGCTCAAGAGCGGCGAAATTATGTTCGGCGAGGAGAAAATCAGCGGTCTGCCGACCGAGGCCATTGTCTCAAAGGGCGTCACACTCGTGCCGGAGGGCCGCCGCGTTTTTGCCGACCTGACCGTGCTGGAAAATATTAAGATTGGCGCATATCTGCGGCACGACAAGCTCGACGGCGACATTGCATGGGTGTACGATCTTTTTCCGCGTTTGAAGGAGCGCCACTGGCAGGCAGCGGGAACGCTCTCGGGCGGCGAGCAGCAGATGCTGGCTGTTGCCCGCGCACTTATGAGCCGCCCCAAGGTGCTGATGATGGACGAACCCTCGCTGGGGTTAGCGCCGATCATCGTGCGCGGCATCTTCGATATCATTAAGGAGATCAACCGTCAGGGCATGACAATTCTGCTTATTGAGCAGAATGCCAACATGGCGCTGCATACCGCCGACTATGCCCACGTGCTTGAAACCGGACGCATCACCATGTCGGGCGAGGGCAAAAAGCTGCTGGCCGACGAAGAGGTTAAAAAAGCCTATCTGGGCAGATAAGCATCAAATCAGGCCGCCCGCCAATCGTTGAGATTGGCGGGCGGCCTTGCATGCTCCAATATTTAAGGCTTATAGTCAAACCACCAGAAAACCAATACGCCTTGACGGTCTACCAGCAGGGCAATTTAGCGTGCAAAGGCAAATGTCATCTTGCCTGCATGCAGTTGAACTTGAGGATGACAACGTATTCAAACCAATAAGTTCAACTGCGATGTTTTGCACCGGACTGCGTTGCCGTCCTTGAAGGGCGTCGACCCCATCCGCCTGCTCCGTCTCGTCGGTTGCAAACAGCGCTGCTAATCCTGCGCCGTTTTTCTGGCGTATGGCCCTAAAAGCCGCCGCTTTTACGGTACGCTGATCTCTCCGGCCAGACTTTTGGCGAATAACGCCGCAATCTCTTTGGGCGAGGCGGTATTGGCCAGTCCCCACATCAGCTTAGTGACGGCAGCCTCCGAGGTCATGTCGCCGCCGGGAATAACCCCCTTTTGCAGCGCACGCCGTCCCACCTCGTAGGTGGTCATATCGCTGCCCTCGTATAGGCACTGGCTGCATACCACGACCGAAACGCCGTTCTCCACAAGGTGCGCCAACGCCGTTACAAGGTCGCGGCGCAAAAAGGCGAGCCCGCCCGAGCCGAAGGCTTCAAGCACGACGCCGCGGCAGTCGAGCTGCGGCAGCGCTTCCAAAAAGCGCGGATCCAGACCGGGGATCAGCTTGAAAAGGGCAACGCGGCTGTCCACCTGTTCGGACAATGCGCAAAAGCCGTTTTGCACCGGCAGCAATGCCGTATTAATTACCAGCCCGTCTGAGCTGACCTGCGCTACCGGCGGCAGGTTGACGCTGTCAAAGGCGTCAAAGCCGGTGGTACGCACTTTAACCGAGCGGCAGCCCAGCAGTACCTTGCGGTCGAAAGCAACAAAAACGCCGGGGGTATCGCTGACTGCCATTGCAAAGGCGGTGCGCAGATTGTCCGGCGCATCCGAAAGCGGATGAAAAATCGGCAGCTGGCTGCCGGTGAGCACAACCGGCAGGTCAATGCCCGGCAGCATAAAACTGAGCATTGAAGCCGTATAGGCCATTGTGTCGGTACCGTGCGTTATGACAATGCCGTCAAAGGCGCCGCGCTGCTCAAAGACCGTACGGGCAATAAGCTGCCATTCCTCGGGCTGAATGTTGGAAGAATCGAGCGTGAGCAGGTCGCGCACCGTTACGTCATAGGGCAATAGGCCTGCCAGCTCCAGCAGACTGGCGCCTTGCGCCGTCGGGCGCAGGCCGTCGTCCGACGGGGTAGAAGCAATGGTGCCGCCTGTGGTAAGCAGTAGCAGCTTTTTCATATAGGCTGTTTAACCTCCGGTAAAATTAGTTTTTGACTGCTTGCGTTGCCGCGCAAAAGCATTGGAAGCCCGGTTTGGCAGACACAGCCCAACTGTTTGGCAATAATTATGCCGCCCTGAGCAGAGCGCAAATAGGCTGGGTACCGCTTGTATCACTTGCAGAAAGGCGGCGGAATATCCGTTGTCAAAATGCCTGATTCAGGGCGTGAGGGAAGTACCAAAGAATGGTATAATTTGCGCATTAAAAGGCGGTAAGCCCGTCAGAGGCAGTCTGTTGCGCATTCTTTCGGTAAAAAAGCCGTACTGCGGCTATTTTACCATAATTATGCATGGGTTTAAAGCCCCGCGCCACAAGCTTTTCCAAACTTGTTTTTAAAAAGTAATCCGACTGCTGCAATATCACAGAAATGTCACAGCTTGTTAACGCTTCATACGGCCTTGGCGATTGACACCACACTATCTGGTGGTATAATAATTAGGTATGGAAAAACGCATTTTAGGCCGTGCCGACGCGCTTTGGCAACGGTTGGGCAGCTTAATGCGCTGCTGGGTTTTTATGCGGCGGCAGAGAGTCCCGACACAAATGTGGCGGCCCCCTCATTCTGTGT